>NZ_JBFUDR010000035.1:0-32805 GCF_056404615.1 Massilia sp. P2_C2
GGTGCGGGCATGGCCGCCGCGCTGGCGAAGTAACGGTCGAGCGATGCCATCGTAGCCTCGACGGCCGCCTCCAGCGCGCGCACGCCGGACGCGAGGCGGCCGCGGTCGGGCGACGCCAGCGCCAGGCCCTCTTCCACCGCCTGCGCCAGCGTCTGCAGTTCGCGCGCGCCGATGTTGCCGGCCACGCCGCGCAGCGTGTGCGCCCGCGCGGCCGCCTGGCGCAGGCAGTGCGCCTGGTAGTCCGCGCGGATCTCCGTACCGGCATCGCGCTGGGTGGCGCGAAAGCGGTCCAGCAATTGCACGTACAGCGCGAGGTTGCCGGCCACGTGGCGCAGTCCATACGCCGAGTCGATGCCGGACAGGTTCGACAGGCCCGGCAGCGTGGGCCCGTCGGGCGCGGCGTTGCTCCCGGCCGGCGGCGGCGGCGGCATGGCCTGGCCGATCCAGCGCGCCAGGGTGGCGTACAGCTTTTCCGGCTCGACCGGCTTGCTGATGTAGTCCTGCATGCCCTCGCGCAGGCAGCGTTCGCGGATCTCGGCCAGCGCGTGCGCCGTCATGGCGACGATCGGCACCTTGTCGAAGCGCGTATCCTTGCGCAGTTCGACGGTGGCCGCGTGGCCATCCAGCTGCGGCATTTCCAGGTCCATCAGCACGAGGTCGTAGGCCTGCGGGCCGCCCGTGCGCAGCATGGCCAGCGCATCGATGCCATTGGCGGCGACATCGACGCCGATGCCCTGGTCCTGCAGCAGTTCCAGCGCGATCTGCTGGTTGACCAGGCTGTCCTCGACGAGCAGCACGCGCGCCGCGCTGTCGCCCTTCTCCCTCGGTTTTCCATTCCTTCGGCTGCGCGCACTGGAGGCGCGCGGTGCCGCGAACAGGGTGACCAGCGTATCGACCAGCGCCGACTGGCCGATGGGTTTGCACAGGAAGCCGCGGATGCCCGCGCTTTCCGCCTCCTGCTGCACTTCCTCGCGCCCGAACGCCGTCACGAGCACGGTCGACGGCGGCTGGCGCAGTTCCGGATTGCCGGCGATGCGGYGCGCCAGCTCGATGCCGTCCATGCCGGGCATCTGCCAGTCCGTCAGCACGACGCGGTACGGGTCGCCAGCGGCATCGGCCGCGAGCAGCGCGCTTTCCGCTTCGACGCCGCTGGACGCGACGTCCACGCGCAGCGGCAGCGCGCGCAGGGCCTCGCTCATGATGTCGCGCGCCACCTCGCTGTCGTCGACGAGCAGCAGGCGCGCACCGTCCAGCTCCGGCGGCGCGACGGCCACGCGTTCCGGCTCGCCGGACAGCGGGAAGTCGAGGTCGAAATGGAACGTCGAACCCTTGCCCGGGCTGCTCGCGACGACGATGCGCCCGCCCATCAGGCTGACCAGTTGCTGCGAGATCGACAGCCCGAGTCCGGTGCCGCCGTATTCGCGCGTCGTGCTGCCGTTGGCCTGGCTGAAGGCGCGGAACAGCTTGGCCTGCTGCTTGTCGCTCATGCCGATGCCCGTGTCGCGCACGGCAAAGCGGAGCGTCGCAAAACCGTCCCGGAAGCGGTCCGTGGCCGGATCGTCGAGGCGCGTGCAGGACAGTTCCAGCTCGCCGGCCGGCGTGAATTTCACGGCATTGTTGACGAGGTTGATCAAGACCTGCCCGAGGCGCAGCGGATCGCCGACGAGCATGCGCGGGATCGCGTGCGGCACGTGGAACAGGTATTCCAGGTGCTTGTCGGCCGCATTCTGGCTCGTCACGCTCGCCACGTTCGCGAGCACGTCGTCCAGGCAGAACGGAATATGCTCGACGTCCAGCTTGCCGGCCTCGATCTTGGAAAAATCGAGGATGTCATTGATGATCCCCAGCAGCGACAGCGCCGCGCGGTGGATCTTGCCGACGTAGTCCTGCTGCTTGGGCGAGAGTTCGGTGCGCAGCGCGAGATAGGCCATGCCGATGATCGCGCTCATCGGCGTGCGGATCTCGTGGCTCATGTTGGCGAGGAATTCGGACTTGGCGACGTTGGCCGCCTCCGCGCGCACGTTGGCGGCGACGAGCGACTGCTCGCGCTCGCGCCGCTCCGAGATGTCGCGGATGAACGAGCAGAATTCATAGTCGTCGCTCGCGGCCAGCTGCACGCGCGTGATGGCGAGCTCGATCGGGAATTCGACGCCGTCGCGGCGCAGCGCATAGGTCTCGATGCGGCTGTCGAGCACCGCGCCCACGCCGCTGCGTTCATGGCGCGCGAGGCCGTTGCGGTGCGCGGCGCGGTGGCGTTCCKGCACGATGCATGCGTCCAGGTCGCGGCCGAGCACCTCTTCGCCCTTCCAGCCGAAGATCTTTTCGGCCTGCGCGTTCCAGCCGACGATGCGGCCCTGGCGGTCCATGCGCACGACGGCGTCGAGCGCCGTATCGACGATGGCCTGCAGCTTGGCCTGGCTGCCCTGCGCCGCGCGGATGGACTCGACCAGCTCGCGCGTGCGCGCGGCGATCTTCTGTTCGAGGTCTTCGTTCAGGTCGCGCAGCTGCTGCTCGATCACGCTCTTGTCGCGCAGCAGGGCGTTCGTCACCTGCTCGGCGCGCCGCAGCCGGTTCAACGTATCGCGGAAACTGCGCACGGCGGACGACAGGCGGCCGATCTGGTCACGCCGGCCGATGCCGGACAGATGGATGTCCGTCTCGCCGCGCGCCAGCTTTTCCAGCGCTTCCTGGATGTCGGCGAACGGCTGGGTCATGCGCCGGCCGACGAGCAGCACGCAGCCGACGATCGCGAGCGACAGCACGAAGTTGGCCATCACGGTATGCATGATCTGCCGGCGCAGGTCGTCGTCGACCTGGCGCCGCGAGAACGCCAGCTCGATGCTGCCGACGTGGTAGTCGCGGTTGCCGTCGTGGTAGGCGATCCTCCGGTTGACGCGGATGGCGCCGTCCTCGTCGCCGCTGGCGCCGAGCGCGGCCAGCACGGCGCCGTTCGGCGCCAGTACGCGCAGCATGATCACTTCCGGCGTGGCGCCGAGCGCGTCGACGACGGAAGCCACGGCCGCGCTGTTGATGTCGAACAGCGGCCGCGCCAATGCATGCGACAGCACCGAGGCCTGGCGCTCGACGCGCTCGTGCAGGTGCTGGTCGGCCTCGATCTGCAGCGTGTGCATCACATAGGTCGTGTAGACACCCGTCGACAGCACCACCGCCAGCACGATGCCGGCACCGAGGCGGAACACCATGTTCTGGCGCCAGCCGTCGACGAGCCAGCGCAAGAGTCCTCCTGACCGGCGCCGCGCCGGGGATGGCGCGGCGCTAATGGGTGCCTCCCTGCGGACCGGCCAGTTCGTGCTCGCGCCGGCGGTAGAAGGCACTCGTGCGCACCTCCCCGATCGTCTTCCAGATGCGCGCCGCCAGGTCGGGATGCTGTGCGACGAACGCATGCGACAGCATCAGGTAATACGGCTTTTCGATCAGCGGCGTCGGCACGACTTCGATGTCCTTCGCAAACGCCGTGCGCATCAGGCGCACCGCGTCGCCGCCGCCGAGTGCCGCCGCCACGACGCGCCCGGCCAGCATCTTCTGCACCAGTTCGTCGGCCTGCTGGCTGCCCTCGTCCACCGGCACGTTCTGCGCGCGCAGGAAGTCGCCGACGGAATAGCCGAGCTGGAAGCCGATGCGGCCGTCGACGTTGGCGAAGTGTTTGCCGTCCCAGTCGACCTTGCTGCCCTTGCGGCGCACGAGCACATAGCGGTCCACGTGCATGCGCCGTGCGGGGTCGGCCTGGCCCTCGATGCCGCGCACGCCGGGATAGGCACCCAGCGACAATCGCTCGCGGCTGAAGCTGACGGCGAAGGCGCCATTGACCTGGTCCGCCTTCACCTGGGCCAGGCAACGCTTCCACGGCATGCTCTGGTAGTCGAACACGATGCCGAGGCGCCGCGCCACTTCGCCCAGCAGTTCGAAATTCAGGCCGCCGCCGTCCAGCGTCCGCCACGGCAACACTTCCTGGCGCTCGAAGCACAGGGAGACGGCCTGGGGGGCGGCCGCCGGCGGGGCCGCGAACGACGGTGCGCCGGCCGCGAGGCAGCAGGCAATCAGGGTGGAACGGACGAGGCGCGGCATGGCGGACGTACGGCGGCGATGGCAATAATGATTAAAAACAGACAACAGTATGCCAGACCTGGCCAGGAAACTGAACGCTCGGGGCCCGCGCGCCGGGCCACCGTCGCCAGAGGACCACGCCCCTTGCCGATCGCGATGCAAACCGCATACGTGTGCCGCCAGCCGCTGCCGGACAAGCCGCGCAAGCGTCGTCAGGCGGCCATGGCGGCGCGGCCGAGCCGCAGCTCGGCCAGCACCCCGGCGCGCAGGCCCGTCTGGGGCACTTCCAGCTCCTCGATCTCCAGCTCTTCCATCAGCCCCAGCAGGATGGCCAGCGCGGCCGCCACGTCGCGCAGGCGCAAATGGCCGAGGCCCGCCAGCGGCGCGCCGCCGCCGCCCTGGGCGAGCGCACGTACGGCAAGGGTCTCCAGCCGGTTGCGGGTGATCGGGCCGGCGAGGTCGTTGTCGACGAGCAGCCGCGCCAGCGTGTGGATCGTGCCGGAGCAGCCATACACGCGGTCGCGCCGCGAGGGGCCGAACGCGGGCGTCTCGTCGCCCAGCTTGGCGCGCGTCGACGCGATGGCCGCGGCGAACGACACGGCGTCGATGCGCCCTCCGCCGAAGAACGTCAGCGCCAGGCGCGACGTGCCGAGGCCCAGCGAGGCGACCTTCTGCACGCGGCGCTCGCTGCCCAGCGCCAGCTGCGTGGAGCCGCCGCCGATGCCCAGCACCAGCGTGCGCGCAGCGGCGCCACCCGCGCTATCGGCCACGCCGAGATAGGTCAGGATGGCCTCTTCTTCGCCGGACAGCACCTGCACGGGATGTCCGAGCAGTTGCTGCGCGGCCGGCAGGAACAGGTGGCTGTTGCGCGCCATGCGCAAGGTCGAGGTAGCGACGACGCGCACGGCCGCGAGGGCGTGGTCGTTCAGGCGCTGGCGGATCGTGCGCAGGCAGTCGAAGGCGCTATGCATCGCTTCCGGGCTGAGGCAGCCCTGCGCGTCCAGCGCGGCCGCCAGGCGCAGGGGGGCATGGAAACTGTCGAGGGGCCGCAGTTCGCCGTTCTCGACAACACCCACCAGCAGGCGGAAGCTGTCGGATCCAAGAACGAGCGCGGCGTGAATCGGGGATGTGGTGCTCATGCAGACTCCGAAGTCAAAAACGGCGCCACGATAGCGGGGCTGGATGACGGATCAATGACACGGGCAACGTACCCGCACCATCATAAGGCATGCGGCGCGATGGCGCCATGCCGGTCACAACCGTGCGCGCGGGGTGCGAATGTGCGGCGCGCATCATTCCTCGACCGCCACCGGCACCGACGCCGCCACTTCGACCCGGTTGCGCCCCGCTTTCTTGGCCACGCGCAAGGCTTCGTCGGCGCGTGCCAGCAGGGTGACGGTACTGTCGTCGGGGCGGATCGTCGTGACGCCGAAGCTGGCCGTCAGCGAAATCAGGGCGCGCTCGGTCTTGACGCGCTCCCCCTCGATGGCGGCGCGCATGCGCTCGGCGACCATGGTGGCGTCGTCGAGGTTCGTGCGCGGCAACAGGATCGCGAACTCGACGCCCACCAGGCGGCCCAGCAGGTCGCTGTCGCGCAACTGGCGCTTGCAGGTGCCGGCCATGTGGGCCAGCACGACGTCGCCGGCCGGGTGGCCATAGCCGTCGTTGATGCGTTTGAAGTGGTCGAGGTCGAACACGACGAGGGCCGTCGGCTGGCCCGGACGGCGCGCCAGCGCCATCCACGGCGCCAGGGCCTGGAAGAAGCCGCGCCGGTTCGGCACGTCGGTGAGCGGATCGACGACTTCCAGCCGAGCCAGCTCGGCCTGCTCGCGCTCGCGGCCCAGCAGCAGCCAGCCGAAGCCGCCCAGCAAGGCCTGCAGGTACAACGCGCCCGAGTGCAGCTGGCGCAGCATGTCGTTGCTCATCCAGCCCCACCCCGCCGGCGCCAGCAGCACGAGCGCCCCGCGGGCGCCGACGACGAGCGCCAGCAGGCCGGTCGCCAGCGCCAGGAAGCGCTGCAGCATCGAGGCGCCCGCCCAGCCGCACGCCAGCGCCGCCGCCAGCGACAGATAGAAACCGCCCAGCACCAGCGACCCCGCCACGGCGCGCAGGCCGATCGGGTCGATCATCCAGCACAGCACGAAAGCGACGATGGCGGCGCCCAGCGCGGGCACGGTGACGCGGCGCCAGCGCAGCCGGCCGGCCCGTTCCCACGCCGCGCCCGCTTCCCACGCGACGCCGCCGAACACGAGGGTGTAGGCAACGGGCAGCGCGAGGCCTTCCGGCACGACGCCGGTGGCGCCGATCGCGAGGAGCAGCCAGCCGGCGGCCTGGACCAGGCGGGACCCGTTCCACGTCGACAGGGCCGCGGGCCGGCCGCCCTGGCCGGGGAATTGGCTCGACTGATCGAAGAAGAACAGACTGGCGCACAAAGCGAGATTGCCGAGTGCCAGTGCGAAGACCATCGTGGTGGCATCCATGGGCGCCTCAGATTTCGTGCACGACCGCGGTCGTGCCGTCGCCGACCTTGCTGGCCCAGGCACGTGCCCAGTACGCCTGCTCGGTCTCGGTGGGGGGTTCGTGCCAGAACACGATCAGGGTGCCCTTGTGGTCATGGATCTGGGTCAGCTTGTCGATGAACGTCGTATTGCCGTCCACGTCCGCCAGCGCCATCGCGTATCCATAGACACGGTCCAGGCGCTCGATGCGGTCCGGTTCGGTCTGGCTGTTGGTGGCGGTAATGGTCGGGTGGTCCAGGAACATGAGGTCTCCGCTTGGGCTGCAACGGCCAGCTTATCAGAAACCTATCGCCTGCAACAAGTCAAGCCGCTGCGGTTGGCCTTATACTCGACGCCATGCCACCCCATGAGGATACTCCGCCGCTCGTGCGCACCCGGCGCGGCCGGCGCACGCTGGAATTCTTGCCTGGCGATGTACAGAGCGAGATGCTGCTGGCACGCCCGGACACCCTCGTGCTCGCCTATTTGCGCGCCATGATGTGCTTCGTGCTGTTCCTCCCGCGGCCGCGGCGGATCGTCATGGTCGGCCTCGGTGGCGGGTCGCTGGCCAAGTTTTGCCACCGCCATTTTCCCGACGCGCATATCACCGTCATCGAATTGCGCGCCGACGTGATCGCCCTGCGCGACACGTTCCACGTGCCGCCCGACAGCGCGCGCTTCGCCATCGTCCATGCCGACGCGGCCGACTGGCTGGCCGCGCATCCGGGCTCGGCGGACGTGTTGCTCGTCGACGGCTTCGACGCGGGGGGACTGCCGCCGCGCCTGGCGGACGTCGCCTTCTACACGGATTGCCGCCGGCTGCTGACTCCCGGCGGCGTGCTGGTGTCGAATGTATTTACCTATGACCCGCGCTACCGCGCCGTCCTGGCGGCGCTGGACGGCGTTTTTCAGGGCCGGACCTGCTGGTTCGACAAGGTCGCGGGCAATAACCGCATCGTCTATGCACTGCGCCTGCCAAACGACGCCGACCCGGACCACCATGCCTGCGCGCGTCGCATGGCACGCCTGGCGCGCCGCCGCGGCCTGGGGCTCGGCTTGCTGAACCGGTTATGCGTCCGGCTCGTCGTCGGCTGGATCGGGGCCCGATCTGTTTTGGCCCCGCCACAACCGCCGCCAAACCGCCCTCGTCTGTGACAATTTGTTTGCGGTAACTGGAGTTTCTGTGACAAACTGTTGCCTCACTTCATGCCTCCGGGCAATCACTCATCTTCATGCATAGGGAATACCGGATGGTGCGTTGTCGACTGCCGTTTTCGCTCACGCTCGCGGCAGCCCTCACGCTCGGGGGCGGACTCGTCGCAACCGTCGTGCTGACGGCTGCCGTCAGCCGCCTCGAATACGGTAACAAGTCGCTGGCGTTCGAACAGGGGGCGGCCGTACGCGTCGCCGCGCTGCGCCAGGGCATGGACGAGGCCGTCGAAGTCCTGAACGTCACCAACCAGCTGTTCACGACCGTCCAGCCCGTCACGCGGGCGCAATTCCACGATTTCACGACGCCGCTGCTGCAGCGCCACCCCTATATCCGCGCCTTCAATTTCCACCGCATCGTGCAGGCCGACGAGCGTGCCGCATTCGAGGCGGAGCTGCGCCAGTTCCAGCCGGACATGGTGCTGCGCGAAATGCGCGACGGCGCGCGGATGACGGCGCCGGCCCGTCCCCGCTACCACGTCGTCGACTATCTCGAACCGATGCAGGGCAACGAGGCGGCCCTCGGCCTGAACGTGGGCCAGAGCCGCCAGGTGAGCGACGCCCTCGCGCGCGCGCAGGCAAGCGGCCGCGCGGCCCTCACGGACCTGCTGCAGATCGCCCAGGCACCCGGCGCCCCGAGTTTCGAAGTGCTGATGCCCGTGTACGCCCGCGGCGGCCGCCTGCTGGGCGATACGGCGGCGGTGATCTCCGTGCCGAGCCTCGTCCAGGCCACGCTGGCGCACGCCGGCCTGCAGGACGACCATTGCATCAAGCTCAGGTTTTACGCGGGCAACCGCGCCGAACCGTCCCGCCTCGTGTACGCCAGCCGCGACGCGGCGCCGGCCGCGCCGCCGGCCGCCCTGCTGTCGGCCGGGTACACGGGCCGCGTCGTGAACACGTTCGCAGTCGGGGGGCAGTCCTGGACGGCGGAAGTCATCGCCATGCCGGCCCCCTGGCTGACCGACCACCTCGCCTCCACGCTGCTGCTGGCCGGCGGCCTGCTGTCGACCCTGTTGATGACCGCGATCGTGCACGCCGCCGGCCAGCGCACGCGCAAGGTGCAGGAGCTCGTGCGCGAGAGAACGGCCGACCTGAAGCTGACCAACCAGCGCCTGATCGACGACGTGCTCGCGCGCAAGCGCACGGAAAAAGCCCTGCAGGAGAGCGAGCAACGTTTCCGCCAGCTGGTCGTGATGTCGTCCGACTGGTACTGGGAGCAGGATGACCAGTTCCGCTTCACGTACGTCACGGGCGACTTCACGGAAAAATCCGGCATCAACACGGAACGCGTGCTCGGCCGGCGCCGCTGGGACTACGTGCCCGCGCTGACCGATACGGAATTGGGCCGCGAGCACATCGCCATCCTGGAATCCCACGAACCGTTCCGCAACCTCGAATACCGCGTCCCGGACGACAACGGCGAGGAGCGCTGGTTCTGCATCAATGGCCAACCAATCTTCGACGAGATGGGTCGTTTCAGCGGCTACCGCGGCACCGGCGCCGACATCACGGCGCGCAAGGTCACGGAACAGCGCGTGCACCACGTGGCCCAGCACGACGTGCTGACCGGCCTGCCCAACCGTTCGTTGCTGCAGGACCGCCTCTCCCAGGCCGTGGCCTACGCCAGCCGCAGCGGCCATCCGGTATGGGTGATGCTGATCGACCTGGACCGCTTCAAGTTCGTCAACGACAGCATGGGCCACAAGGCCGGCGACGTCCTGCTGATGACGGTCGCGGCGCGCCTGCGCTCGTCGCTGCGCGACACCGACACCGTGGCCCGGCTGTCCGGCGATGAATTCGTCGTGATCCTGTCCGAACACTCGGACCAGCCCTTGAGCCCGGACATCGTGCAGCGCGTGATGGATTCCGTGGCCCAGCCCGTCATGCTGGGCACCAAGGAATTCTTCGTCACCTGCAGCATCGGCGTGGCCGCCTTCCCGTGCGACGGCACGCCGGCCGAGAACCTGATCGAACATGCGGACATCGCCATGTACCGCGCCAAGAAACTGGGCCGCAACAACTTCCAGTTCTATACGCCTGCGATGAACGAGGAATCGCTGGAGCGCGTGCGCATCGAGAGCGCGCTGCGCAATGCGCTCGAGCGCAACGAGTTCGTGCTGCACTACCAGCCGCAGGTCGACCTGCAGACGGGCCGCATCGTCGGCATGGAAGCGCTGATCCGCTGGAAGCACCCGGAACTGGGCATGGTGCCGCCGTCGCGCTTCGTGAGCATCGCCGAGGATACGGGCCYGATCGTCCCGATCGGCGCCTGGGTGATGCGTACCGCGTGCGCCCAGAACAAGGCGTGGCAGGATGCGGGCCTGGGCCGGCTGCGCGTCGCGGTGAATTTGTCGGCGCGCCAGTTCAGCGCCGCCGACCTCGTGCCGGGCATCGAGGCCGTCCTCGCCGATACGGGCCTGGATCCGTCCTGCCTGGAGCTGGAGTTGACGGAAAGCCTGTTCATGAGCGACGTCACCCCGGCCGTGGAATTGCTGCACCGCATGAAGGCGCTCGGCATCAACCTCTCCATCGACGACTTCGGCACGGGCTATTCCAGCTTCTCGTACCTGTCGCGTTTCCCGATCGACGTGCTGAAAATCGACCGCTCGTTCGTCAACGACATCACGCACGATGCCAACGACGCCGCGATCGTCGCCTCGATCATCGCGCTGGCGCACAACCTGCGCCTGTCGGTGATCGCGGAAGGGGTCGAGACGGCCGAGCAGCTCGATTACCTGCGCCACCAGGGTTGCGACGAAATGCAGGGATACTATTTCTCCAAGCCATTACCCGCCCATGAGTTCGAGCAGTTGCTGCGCCAGCGGCGGGGCCTGGCGGCGCCGGAAGACGAGCCGCAGACGGCCACGGCCTAGGGAAACCTCACAAACCTTAGAGTATTTGCCCTAGGTTCATTTATTTTGTGCATAAACTTATAGCCTTAGCGATATCGTTCTCATACAATACTCGGTGACTCTTTTGCAATACACTCACCGAGCAAGACRATGACTCAATTGAATATCGACTCCGCCGCCGCAACGTTGGCGGAACGCAGGCCGCGTACGGACATGCGCACGCGCGACCTCGTCAACCAGGCCGTGGCATCGGTCCCCACGCTGGGCCTGCAACGGGCCGCCGAGTTCCTGGCGGCCATGGGTGTGCCGGCCGAGATCGCGGTGCGCGCCCTCGTGTATCCGAACCGGCGCCGGACAAGCTAACGATACATCGCCGCGTGGGCACGGGGTGCCCACCCTACGATATCGTTTGCCGTAGGGTGGGCACCCTGTGCCCGCCATGACTCGCCACCACCGCCCGATAATCACCCCTGGGCGGCGATATCGGCCAGCGATTCGCGCCCACGCGCCGTCAGTTCGAACCCGCCTTCTTCACGGGCCGCGATGTGCGACTTGCGGCTCAGGAACTGGACGACGTCGTCATCCACTGCCGCCACCGGATCCGCGTCGAGCGTACGCAGCGCCTGCACGCAGCGGCGCAGGAACAACAGTTCGCTCCCCTGCGCCGTCAGCGCCAGGCTTCCATTCTTCGCATACTGGATCAGTTTCAGGCCCGACAGGCGCTTCGCATTGCGCCCGACACAGGCGTTCACGCGGTCGTTTTTGGCGCCGCGCCGGATGAATTCGAGCGCATCGTATTCGTCGCCCGTCAATTTTAGATTCTTCATTACCACTTTCCAAGGAAACAAGCCCGCCATGGTAACGGTGGCGGGCCTTCCCGGCAACAGTCGCTCAGCGCAGCGCCCGCACGGCGGCCCAGACGAGACCGGCCCCCGCAAGGACGCCCAGCGCCACCGCCGCATGCATCTTGTGCGAACCCAGCAGCGGACTGCGGCCCAACGGGATCTTGTTGTACAGGGTGGTGCTCATTCCGTTCTCCTCCGCATGTCGTTGGTATCGGCAAGGTTATAAAAATTCCCTTTCGACATATGTGCGCCAACGTACACAAGCGCACGATTCGTGTTCAGCCGGAAACCAGCCTATTGCGCGCCGGGTGCCGGCGCGGACTGTTAGTATCGCGCCAACACGACAACGCAATGGAGCTGCCATGAGAACCGATATTCCGAAACCGGACCCGGGCGCCGACGCGCCGCCGAACCTGCACGAAGCCGACATCGGCAGCGGCGAGCGCTCGCCGGGCCAGCACGAGACGGACGACATGATCCGCCAGATCCCGCCCCGCGGCACCGGGCAGGGCAACCAGCAGGATGCCGGCCAGTCCGGTAGCCAGCAGGCCTCGCGCGACGGCAAGCCGGGCAAGGCCTGACGTCGACGCACTGCCGTCGATGCAACCAGGCGGCACCTGCGCGGTGCCGCCCATTCCCATGTGATTTACTGCGCCTTGACGGGCGGGTCCGGCGCGTCCGGCTCCTTCACGGGTGCGCGCGCCGGGGCCGGCACGTCGTCCGGATCGGGCCGCGGCTGTGGCGGAGGCAGGTCGGGATCCTGCGTCGTGGGGTCCGGCGTCGAGTGCGCGTGCTGGCGGTCGTCCTGTTCAGGCAAGCTCATCTCACTTCTCCGGCACGCGGGCTCAGCGCCCCTCTTTCTGCTTGGCGCCGCCGCCCGCGCCCTTGCCGGTGCCGGCCTTCACGGTCGACTTGTTGTCGTGGCTGCTCTTGTCCTTGACGCCGGCATTACGCTTCTGCAGATCTTCCTCGGACAGATTGCCCGACTGCTTGTTCTGGCTCCCGCTGGATTTCGATTGGCTCATGTTCATCCTCCTCGTTCGGTTCTCAAGAAAGCCGTTGACGTGGTAAGGAGCCTAGCATGGAAGACCCGGGCGGGTTTTCAATCGTGCGGGCGGCCGCGGCTGCGGCTCACTTCGGGAACACGATCCGTTTCGCGAGGCGCTGGTCGACGACCAGGTCGTCCCGCGCGACCGCGACGCATGGCAGGATATAACCTTCGCGCTTTTCATCGCTGGACAGGCCAGGCCATTCCACGAGGTAGCGCACGCTGCCGCTCGCGATGCGGCAGATGCACGTGCGGCACGTGCCGTTGCGGCAGGAACTGGGCAAGTCGATGCCGGCCCGTTCGGCGGCATGCAGCACCGTCGTGTCCGCGTCGGTCGGGAAGGACCAGCCGGACGGCTGCAGGGTAATGGTCAGCGTGCTCATGCTGCGATTGTAATGCCTGCGTCGTCGCGCCCGGCCACGCCTGGGTACGTTCCCGCACAGAGCGGCTTCCTGCACGGCACTAACCTGAGGCATCCGAATCTTCAGCAGGTGGCCGATGAAAACGCACCCTATCCCCTTCCTGATCGCCATGCTGGGCACGCTGTCGGCGGGCGCCGCGCCGCAAGCCCAGCCTCAACCCGCGCCGGCCCCGGCACCGGCCAGCGCGCACGCGGCGCAATTCGAACGGCTGCTGCGCGCCCAGGTCCTGCTCGACCGCGCCCATTTTTCGCCCGGCGAAATCGACGGCGCCTACGGTTCCAACATGCGCCAGGCGCTGGCCGGCTTCCAGAACGCGCGCGGACTGCATCCGACCGGCAAGCTCGACGAGGCCACGTGGAATGCCCTGAACACGGACACGACGCCCACGCTGCTCACCTACACGCTGCTTGACGCCGACGTCGCGGGACCGTTCCAGCCCGTGCCGGACGACATGATGGAAAAGGCCGGGCTGCCCACGCTCGGCTACAGCTCGCCCGCCGAAGGCCTCGGCGAGAAATTCCACGCCAGCCCGGCGCTGCTGCAAAAGCTCAACCCCGGCAAGGACCTGGGCCGCGCCGGCGAACAGATCGTCGTGCCCAACATCGTCGGCACGCCCGCGCTGGCGCCGGCCGCGCGCGTGGTCGTGTCGAAGGACGCGCGCACGCTCGTGCTGGAGGACGCGGCCGGCACGGTCCTCGCGCAGTATCCCGTGTCCAGCGGCAGCGAACACGATCCGCTGCCGATCGGCAACTGGAAGATCGAGGGCGTGCACCGCAACCCCACCTATCACTACAACCCCAGGCTGTTCTGGGATGCGAAGGCGGGCGACAAGAAGACGACGATCGCGGCCGGCCCGAACAATCCGGTCGGCGTCGTGTGGATCGACCTGTCCAAGCCGCACTACGGCATCCACGGCACGCCGGTGCCGGGCTCGGTCGGCAAGAGCGAATCGCATGGCTGCATCCGCCTGACGAACTGGAGCGCGGCGGAAGTGGCGGGCCTCGTCCAGACGGGGACGGAGGTGGTGTTGCAGGACTAACAAGGAGATCACGATGAGATGGCTGTTGACCTTCCTGCTCGGCGTGCTGGTGGGCGCCGGTGGCCTGTTCGTCTGGCTGCGCCAGATGCCGCACGAGCCCGGCCCCGGGTCCACGACCGCGGTGGTGGCCGCAAACACGAACACGGGTTCGCTGCCCGCGCCCCCGCCGCCCGGCTCCAACCTCGAGAGCAAGCTGCCGCCCGCGCCCCAGGTGATGCCCGATCTCACGGAACTCGACCTGCCGCTGCGTCCCGCCGGCACGGACACGCCGAACACTGTGTCGACGCCGGCGCCGTCCGTCCCGCCGGGCAAGCTGCTGGTCCCCGTCGACGGCATGCCGCCGGCGAAGCTCGCGGACACGTACGACCAGCCGCGCGGCAACGAACGCCATCACGAAGCGCTGGATATCCTGGCGCCCAAGGGCACGAAGGTCGTGGCGGCGGCGGACGGCAGGATCGTGAAACTCTTCACGAGCAAGCCGGGCGGACTGACGATCTACCAGTTCGACCCGACCGAGAAATACGCCTACTACTATGCGCACCTGGACCGCTACGCGGACGGCCTGCAGGAAGGCGCGCAGGTCAAGCGCGGCGACGTGATCGGCTACGTGGGCACGTCGGGCAACGCCGACCCGAACGCGCCGCACCTGCATTTCGCCGTGTTCGAGCTGACGCCCGAGAAGCAGTGGTGGAAAGGGACGCCGGTGAATCCCTATCCGTTACTGCAACCCTGAAACTGCGCCCGCCGGCGCCCCGTCCACGTCCGCCCCGACGTTGATCGCCGCATAGGCTCGCTGCACGGCAATGACCTCGCGGCCGGCCTTGCCGTACAACTCGCCCGCCGCCTCGATCATCCTGGCGCGCGCATCGGCGTAGTTCGTGCTCGACGTGAACTTGGTCGTGTTCGCCTTGAACCAGATGCGGAATGCCTTGTCGAGGCCGATGCCCGTCATCGCGGCCGGCGCCTTGACGAGGTACTTGCTGTAATAGTCGCTGGCCTTGTCGGCGTTCGAGCCCTGCGCCAGGAAATAGAACATACGGTTGTTCGGACCGCTGCTGTAGTGCACGTCCAGGCGCTTGATGGAGCTGCTCCACGCATCCGGGCTGCTGCCGTCCTTGCTCGGACGGTACATCCAGCGCAGCGGCGTGCCGCTCTTGCTGATTTCCTTGCCCATGACCCAGTCATTGCCCGTCAGGGGGATGCTGTCGCCCTTCCCGCCCCCGCGCGCATAGGCTTCGACGGCCTCGCCGTTGATGTCCGACGACGATTCGTTCAGGCCGCCCGATTCGCCGGAATACGTCAGGTTCGACGTGGCGGCCGTCACGCCATGGCCCATCTCGTGGCCGATCACGTCGATCGAACCCAGGCTGTTGAACGCGGAGCCGTCGCCGATGAACATGCAGCGGCACGTGTCGCTGTAATAGGCATTGTCGTAGGCCGTGTTGACGTGCGCGACGATGTACGTCGCCGTGTTGTGACCATCCAGCGAGAGCCAGTTGAACACGTTCGCAAGCAGGTCATACGTGTTCATCAGGCCCCACATGGCGTTCACTGCGGCCGTCTGGCCGTTCGCGTTCGTCGTCGAACCGCCGGCCACGTACTGCTTGCCGTCGCCCCACGTGTTCGTGTCGTTGACGTAGACGCTGCCCGCGCTGGTACCGTGGTTCGCATTCGTGATGGCCATCGCGCCGAACGTGCCGCCCGTGCCGCGGCTGTCGTCGATCAATTTGTACTTGCCCTCGGCGAGCGTCGTGTTGATGGGCACGTCACCGTTGTACTGGCTGTGGCCGACGCCGGTGACGGTCTGCAGCATGCTCCACTGGTCGAGGATGGCGCCGTCGCGCGCACTGACGACGGTGTCGTGGTAGACCGGCCTGTCGCTCGCGAGCATGCGCGTGCGCACGAGGTAGGCGAGTTCGTAGCGGTCGACGACGTCCTGCACGTCGAGCGCGTTGAGGTCCTGCTCCGCCTTGTCGCGCGCCTCCGGCACCCGTTCCGAGCGCATGACGGGCCAGATGATCAGCTCGGCGCTGGGCGGCGTCTCGTGGCGGGCGGACGTGCCCAGCGACGCCAGCGCGGCATCGATCGCGGCCTTCGTCGAGATCGTGGGCACGACGCTGAAATCCGGCCCCGGCCCGGTGCTGTCGGCCTTGACGAAATTGGCGCGCTGCTCGGCATCCGATTCGGCCACGATCCTGCCGTTCGCATCCAGCACGAGCACGGAATCGAAGCCGAAGATCGGCACGCCCTTGAACGTATGCGCCACGCGCGCGATCTGCGTGCCCGCGGTGCCGGGATGCAGGCTGATCAGGGCATAGCTATGGCGTACATCCAGGCCGCGCGCGGCACGGCGGTCGTCCAGCTGGGCCTGCAGCGCAGCCCGCGCCTGCGGCGTGACGGCGACCGGCGCGCTCATCGACGCCGGCCCGGCCGCGCCGGCGGGCAGGACGACGGCCAGGGACAGGGCGCCGAGCGACGCCAGCAACAACTTGCGCTTGTTCATGGGATTTCCTTTCGTTGAGCGGGCACACGAAACCAGTGTGGACGAGCTCGCTCGAAGGAATTTGCTCAAGCGCAAAAAGCCTCATGGCGGCATGGGCTGCCATGGGGCGGTCGTTCGCATCAACGCTCGCGCCGGCGCATCAGGTAGACGGCCGTGCCGACGACGGCGCCCGCGATCACGGCCTTCTTCACGAGGCCGGCCCGATTGTGTTCCCACTCGGCCTTGATACCCATCTCGGCCAGCACGTTCGGCACCTTGCCGTGGGCCAGGTCTTCGCCGATGCCCTCGACGACGTTCACCCGGTCCGCGGCGAGCAGCAGCAGCCAGCGGCGCAGGTCGTTCTCGGACCATTTGAAAGCGGCGCGCCGGATCATGCCGGACAGGCCTTTCGGCGGCTGCGCGGTGCCGAAGATCGGCGTGATGCCGGGGCGCTCCGTCGACACGAGGATCTCGACATTTTCCGGCTGCTGCGGCAGCTTGCCCTCGTGCGGATGAATGAAACGCGCGGGCGTGCGCTCCATCGGCACGGCCGGACGGTTCTTGCGGTCCAGGTCGGCGCCCCAGCCCTCGATGTGGGCGAGTTCCTCGCGGCTGGGCCGGCGCGGGCCCTCGGCCATGTCGCCCTGCAGTGGGTGCGCATGTGCGTGTGCATGGCCCTCTTCGTCGGGACGGTGCAGATGATGATGATGGTGCTCCGCACCGGTGTCGCGTTTGGCTTCCATGCTGGGCTCCTTAGTGCAGTGCGCTGGCGCTGACGGCCTGGACCTCGCGCGCCGACGGCGGGATCAGGACGGTCTTGATGCAGTTGTCGAGCTTGCTCGAGAAGATGTGGTACGCGTCCGCCACGTCTTCCAGCGGCACCCGGTGCGTGATGATGTCCTTCGGATTCAGCCGCCCTTCGCGGATATGCTCGATCAGGCGCGGCACGTGGCGCTTCACGCTGGCCTGGTTCGCGCGGATCGTCAGGCCCTTGTTCACGACGTTGCCGATCGGGACGGCGTTGAATGTGGGACCGTACACGCCCACGATCGACACGTTGCCCCCCTTGCGCACGCAGTTGATACACCAGTGCAGCACGGTGGCGGCGCCGGCCTGCATCTTCATCAGGCGGCCGGTCAGGGTCTGCGCGATGGAACCGGCCGCATCGCCGCCCACGGCGTCGATGCAGACATCGGCCCCCATCCAGTCCGTCATCTTCTTGATGTGCTCGGCCATGTCGTTCACTTCGCGGAAGTTCACGACCTCGCATTGGGCATAGCGCTTGACGAATTCCAGCCGGTACTCGACCTCGTCGACGACGATCACCCTGCCCGCCCCCATCAGCCACGCGGACTTGGCGGCGAAGATGCCTATCGGGCCTGCACCGAAGACGACGACCGTGTCGCCTTCCTGGATGTCGCCCATCTCGGCGGCCTGGTAGCCCGTCGGCAGGGCGTCCGTCAGCAGCACGGCGTCGTCCAGGTGCAGGTCGTCGGGGATCGGGTATGGGCCGACGTCGGCCATCGGCACGCGCACGTACTCCGCCTGGCCACCGTCGTAGCCGCCGGCCGTGTGCGAATAGCCGTAGATGCCGCCGACCGCGGTCGCTTCCGGATTCGTGTTATGGCAGTTGCCGAAGAGTTCGCGCTGGCAGAAGAAGCAGGAACCGCAGAACAGATTGAACGGCACCAGCACCCGGTCGCCCGCCTTCAGCGTCTGCACGTCGCGCCCCACGTCCACCACTTCGCCGACGAATTCGTGGCCGAACGTGTGGCCCACGCGCGTGTCGGGCACCATGCCGTGATACAGGTGCAGGTCGGAGCCGCAGATGCAGGAGCGCAGCACGCGCACGATGGCGTCGCCCGGATGTTCGATGACGGGATCGGGCTTGTAGTCGGCGCGCACGCGATACGGTCCCCGGTAGTTCATTGCCAGCATAGGGTTTCCTCCTCATGGGTTGCGGGCTCGCCGCAACGGACGAGCGCTTGACAACAACATATGTCAAAACGCTAAGGAAGGCGATACGCGCACGGAAACGTACGGGGGTTGCGGAACACTTTTTTAAAACGAACACTCACGCCCACTCCGGCTTCCCGGTGATGAGCGTACCCAGCGGATAACCGCGTTGCCCGAACGGCTGGCGCAATACGATCCGGCTGGCAAATTTCGCGATGCCGATATCGTCTTCCAGCAGCCGCTCCATGAGGGCCTGGAAACAGGCGATATCGGGCACGACGATCTTCAGCAGATAATCGTAGCCGCCGCTGATGTTGTAGCACTCGACGATCTCGCGGTATGTTTCGGCCCCCGCCTCGAACCTGCGGAAATCGTGGGGCCGATGGCTGCCGAGGGTCACTTCGGAAAACACGATGACGTGGCTGCCCAGCTTCTCCAGCGCGACGTCCGCGCCATAGCCGCGGATGATGCCGGTTTCCTGCAGCCGCTTCGTACGGAGCAGGCATGGGCTCTCGCTGAGGCCCACGGCCGCGGCCAGGTCGACGTTCGAGCAGCGTCCCTCGCGCTGGAGATGCACGAGAATCCTGATATCGAACTTGTCGAGGGACGCTGTGGCCTGCATGGATCGGATCAATACCGGTTGCGGTTCCCCGATCGCGCCGTGGTCAGCGCCTCATCGAGCACTTCGATCACCATCCCGGCCTGGTCCGCCGACAGGACCAGCGGCGGCCGGATCTTGAGCACATTGTGCCCCATCGCGCACGCACTCAGCAAGACGCCCTTGTCGCGCATCCGGTTGACCACCCGCGTGGTGAGTTCGCGGTCGGGCGTGCGCGCCGCGCGGTCCGACACGAGTTCCACGCCGACGAACATGCCCACGCCGCGTACGTCGCCGATGGCCTCGTGCCGGTTGGCGAGATCGGCGATGCCGTCGCGCAGGATCTTGCCCACGCTGGCGGCATGCCGCACCAGGCCTTCGCGTTCGATGGTGTCCAGCACCGCCAGCGCCGCCGCGCACGACACCGTGTTGCCGGCGAACGTGTTGAAGTAGCGTGAGTTCTTCCCGAACTCCGCCAGCGCATCGGCGGTGGCCAGCAGGCCCGCGACGGGCTGCCCATTGCCCATCGGCTTGCCGAGGGTGACGACGTCGGGGATGACGCCGTGCCGCTGGAAGCCCCACATATGCTCGCCCGTCCGCCCGAACCCGGGCTGGACCTCGTCCGCGATGAACAGGCCGCCGGCCCGCTTGATCGCATCGACCGCGCCCTTCAGGAAGCCCGCCGGCTCGGGCAGGATGCCGTCGCTGGTGAACACGGAATCGACGATCAGTGCCGCCGGCTGGATGCCGTGCCGCCGCAGGTCGGCGATCGCCGCCTCGACGTCGCGCGTGAAGCGTTCGGCGAGGTCGGCCCCGTCGGCGTGATACAGGCGCGGCGCGGGGACGAGGCGGACGTGGGCGCCGAGATCGACCGTCGCGCCGAGCGAGGGCGAGAACTGCGACACGGCGTCGGTGAAACCGTGATACGCGGTTTCGGTCACGATCACGCCCTTGCCGCCGGTGCGGACCTGGGCGATGCGATACGCGAGGTCGTTCGCCTCGCTGCCCGTGCAGGTCAGCATCAGGTGGGCGAGTTCGGTCTCGGGCACGGTCGCGAGCAGGCGCTCGGCCAGTTCGAGGATCGTGTCGTGCAGGTAGCGGGTATTGGTGGCGAGCGTCCGCGCCTGCGCGCAGATCGCCTCGGTCACCGCCGGGTGGCAATGCCCGAGCGACGCCACGTTGTTGTAGACGTCGAGATAGCGGCGGCCGTCCGGATCGATCAGCCACACGCCTTCGCCGCGCACGATGTGCAGCGGATGTTCGTACATCAGCCGATAGGCCGGGCCGAGCAGCGCATCGCGCCGCGCGATCATCGCYGCGGTGAGAGGGCCCACATCGGCGCGTCCCGGAATATAGGCGTTCACCATGTTGAGGTCAGTGGTTGTCATTGTTTTTTTCCTTTTCGTATTTCGGTCAGCAGGCGGTCGCGCGCCTCGTTGCGGGACAGGTCGGCCATCTGGGACAGCGCTTCCCACGCGGCCGGATTGTGGCGCATGATGTAGGCCCGGTTCTCCGGGTAGCGCGCGGCGCGCCATTCCGAGATCAGTGCCGTGATGAGGTGGCGCGTCGCCATCAGGTCGGCCACGATCTCCTGCTCGGCGTCCACGAGAGGCAAGGTCGCGTGATAGGCMCCGACGAACTGCGCCGCCCCTTCGAACGGATCGGCGTTGCCGGTCATGTGGAAGGCCGCCGCGGTGGCGACCTCGCCGACCAGCGGCGCCTGCAGCATGTCGCCGAAGTCGATGATGCCGACGATGCGTTCGTGATCGTCGGGCGCGACCAGCACGTTGTACAGGTGGTAGTCGTTGTGGATCACCTGCGACCGCACGGCGGCCAGGCGCGGCAGGACGTGGTCGGTGAAACGCCGCATGAATGCCGCGGCGAGCGCACGCCGCGGGGCGTCCACGACGGCGTCGAGCTTGTCCGCCAGGCGGTGCGCCGTCGACACGTTCCACAGCAGGTCGTGGCCGGCCGCCGGATGCGCGCAGCCCTGCAGCGCCAGGTCCAGCTGTGCGAGCACGGTCCCCATGGCCCGGCGCTGCGCCGCCGTGCGGGGTGTTTCCCGGATCTGCACGCCGTCGAGATAAGTCAGCATCCGCACGGTGCTCCGGCGCCCGTCGGGCAACGCCACCGTATCGCGCGGCCATCCGCCCAGCGTACGCACGACCCGGGGCACCGGCAGGCCGGGCGCCGCGCGGGCGACGTGGTCGAGTGCGGCGATCTGGAAATCGACGACCGGCACCGGTTCGGACGGATTGCCGATCTTGACGACATACTGAGAGCCGTCCGCGGTCTCGATCCGGCAATTCTGGTCGCGCTCGCCCGCCAGCGGGGTGACGCTACCATGGATGGCGTAGAGGCGAGCGACCAGGGCCGTCACCTCGTCCAGGGACAGGCTGGGGGCCGCCGTGCTCAACGCCGCCGCCGCGATCGGGCGATCGTCCAGCATCATGCGACCCGTTTCAGCGTGTCGGCCTGGGGCGGGAATTCGATCCCCAGCAGGCCGGGAAGCTGGCGGATGTCCGTCAGCCTGTCGACGCCATAGCCGTCGCACACCGGTTCGTGACCGCGATCGATGAACGCGCCGGCCATGAAGCCCAGGTCGCGCGCCGTCATGTGGTCGTAGCGGAAGCTCGACGACACGTGCATCATCTCCTCCGGTCCGCAGCCGAGCTGGTCGAACATGTACTCGAACATCTGCGCCCGCGGCTTGTAGGCGCGGGCTTCCTCGGCGGTGTACACGGCGTGGAACGGCGCCTTCAGGTGGGCGACGCTGTGCGGGATCAGGTCGACCATCGAGTTCGACAGGATCACGAGCGGGACATGCGGCGCGATCGCCTGCAGCGTCTCGACCACGTTCGGGTGGGGCTGAAAGGTCGGAACGGCATCGTACAGCGCGGCCGCGTCGGACGGACGGTATTCGACGCCGTGCGCCTTGCACGCCCGCTGGATCGAATTGGCGACGACGTCGAAGAACGGTTTCCATTCGCCCAGGACTTCATCGAGGCGGTAGAAGCGGAAGCTGTCCAGGAACGCCGGCATACGGTCGGCCGGGACGCGATCCGCGAACAGCCGTTTCGCAGTCGGCCCCATTTCGAAGTTGATGAGCGTGCCGTAGCAATCGAAGCTGATGAATTTCGGTTTGTATGTCATGGTTCATCTCCTGCAGTGGTTGACGGGTGGATGAACACAAGTGTAGGGAAACCGGCGCTACGGAAATGCCATATTGCCGCGGGGGCCAGGCAGTTTCCTTTTCAATCCGGCGGGTTCCCGGCATTTTCTGTGGCGCCCGTTACGACGACAAAACGGCCGCGCATGGCGGCCGTTTTCAGGGACGATGGAGCGGTTCAGAGCTGGCGCGCTTCGAACGTATTGCACTGCTCGACGGAGCCCGTCTGCAGGCCGCGCGTGAACCAGCGCACGCGCTGGGCCGAGGTGCCGTGCGTGAACGAGTCCGGCACGACGACGCCGCGCGACTGGCGCTGCAGCGCGTCGTCGCCGATGGCGCTCGCGGCGTTCAGCGCGGATTCGACGTCGCCCTGCTCGATGATCTGCTTGGCCTGGTTCGCGTGATAAGCCCACACGCCGGCGAAGCAGTCGGCCTGCAGTTCCAGCCGCACGGACGCGGCATTGGCCTGCGCCTCGGACAGGTGCTGGCGCGCGCTGTCGACCTTGCCCGAGATGCCCAGCAGGTTCTGCACGTGGTGGCCGACCTCGTGCGCAATGACGTAGGCCTGCGTGAATTCGCCGCCCACGTGGAAGCGCTGCTGCATCATGCGGAAGAACGTCAGGTCGATGTAGACCTTGCGGTCGGCCGGACAATAGAACGGCCCGACTGCCGCCTGGCCCGTGCCGCAGCCGCCGGTCGGCGTGCGGCCGTCGTACAGCACGAGGTGCGGCGGCGAATACGTGGCGCCGTTGGCGCGGAAGATCTGGCTCCAGGTGTCTTCCGTATAGCCGAGGACGGTGCGCACGAACTGCGTCTCGCGGTCGTTCGCGGGCGGATGCGACGGCACCTGCTGGACCTGCGCCGGCGAACCGCCGCCCGACAGCAGGTTCAGTATCGTCGACGGCGACACGCCGAAGAACCATGAACCGAGCAGCGCGACGACGATCGTGCCGATGCCCACCGTCCCGCCGCCGAATCCAAAACCGCCGCCGCCGCCCGCACCGCGGCGGTCCTCGACGTTGTCGCTCTGCCTGTCGCCTTCCCAACGCATGATGATTCTCCCTGGCGCCGCCGAACGGGCGCGTCCTCGTGTTACCGTTCTGTACCGGACACCGTCAGTGGCTGCCGGAGCGCCTGGTGTTGGCCGCCCCGTTTTTTTCGCGCGCATCCTTCAGGCGGAACTCGTCGTCCACCGCCAGCCCGGCGCGCTGCTCGTCGTGCAGCTCACGCTCATGGCGCTCGCGTGCGACTTCGCGCTCCAGGCGCCTGTTCAATGACACGTCCGGCGTCGTCGTCTTCATGATCGTCCTCGTCCTTGGGCCACGTTTCACGCTGACCCGGAATGCATTTTAGGCACGGCACACGGCCGCGTCTGTTCGAACTTTCACATAATTCGCATGATGCCACGGGCAGACCCATCCTGCATGACAGCCTGTCCATGTGTGTGCGCCCGCGTACGGAAGGGCGGAAGGGCATCGGGCATGCTCCGCGCATGACCTCGACAGCCCCCTCCTTCGCCGACCATGACAGCCTGGTCGCGCTCGGCCGCAGTCTACAGGCCGCCGGCTACCGTTTCGTGACCGTCACGCCGGCCACGCACCGGCGCGTCAACGAGCGCGCAGAAAACGCCTGGGCGCGCGACCTGCGGGGCGTGCTCGGCTGGAGCCGGCCGTTTCGATCCGGCGTGCTGCCCGAGACGATAGCCGGCCAGTTGCACGCGGCCGGGCTCGCCCAGCCGGTCGATGCGGACGGCCGTGACGCTGCCGAGGGGACGCCTCCCGCCGGCTGGCGCGCGCGCGTGCGTGCCTCGACCGTCGGCAACCGCATCTACCTGCACTCGGCCTGGCCCACGCGCGACGCCGCCGCCGTGTTCTTCGGCCCCGACACCTATCGCTACGTGGCCAACGCGGGGGACGTGCTCGATTCGATCGGCGGCCTGCACCGCGCCGTGCGGCGCGCGGTGGACATCGGCGCCGGCGCCGGACCGGGCGCGATCGAACTCGCGCTGCGCCGGCCCGACGCGACCGTCTACGCCACCGACATCAACCCGGCCGCGCTGGCGCTGGCGGAGGTCAACGCGAGCCTGAACGACGCCGACAACGTCGTGCCCTGCCACAGCGACCTGYTGGACGGCATCGAGGGCGGGTTCGACCTCGTCATGGCCAACCCGCCGTATATCCTCGATCCGGACGAGCTGACGTACCGCCACGGCGGCGGCGCGCACGGCGCCGAACTGTCGATCCGCATCGTGCACGCGGCGCTCGACCGAATGCTCCCGGGCGGCAGCCTGCTGCTGTACACGGGCGCGGCCATCGTCGACGGCGCCGACCCGTTCCTGGCCGCGATCCGCGACCGCCTCGACGCGGACACGGACGGCTGGCGCTACGAGGAACTCGATCCGGACATTTTCGGCAGCCAGCTGGGCTGCGCCGGCTACGAGCAGGTGGAACGCATCGCGGCCGTGTGGCTGCATGCCGTCAAGCGGGGATGAGCGGGGCTGGAGCAACCGGGGTTTTCGAGGCGGCTTGCGGTTGGTAAAATGTATTTGCATACATTAACCTTCCATCTCCTTCCATGCGACTTCATTTCCTCGCCCTGGCCACGATGCTGGCCTGGACCCACACGGCCAGTGCACTCGACAATTCCGCCTCCGTCAAGGTAACGCCATTACTGAAAACCTCCACCAGCTGGGACGGCAAGCCGCTGGTCTATCCGCAGGGGCCGGCCGAGGTCACCGCGCTGATCATCGAGGTCGCGGCGGGCGGGCAGACCGGCTGGCACGAGCATTCCGTGCCCTCGTTCGCCTATATACTGGAAGGCACGCTGGAAGTCACCCAGGGCAACGGCGCGACCCGTCTGCTGCACGCGGGCGACACCCTCTCGGAAGTCGTGCAGACGCTGCACAACGGCCGCGCCCTGAGCGACAAGCCGGTCAAGCTGTTCGTGCTCTACACGGGCACCGTGAACCAGCCCCTCACCTTCGCCCATCCCGAATTCACGCCCTCGCCAGTCCAGGCCAAATAAGCGCACGACGGGCGTTCAGAGCGTCACGAGACCGTTCTTCATGGCCATCGCCGCCGCGTGCCCGCGCGTGGAGACGTTCAGCTTGGCCATGAAGTTGCGCACGTGAACCTTCACGGTCCAGGGGCTGATGCCGAGGATGGAGCCGATCGCCTCGTTGGTCTTGCCGACGCAGACCAGCTGCAGGACTTCGCGCTCGCGGCAAGACAATTCGACGTCCTGCCCGCGGCTCTTGAGCCGGTAGTGGGCGCGCAGCGCCGCGTGCAGGTGCGGCATGACGAGCTGCAACATGCGCCGGCGCTCCACGCCACCGTCCGGCACGCCCGCGAAGCAGAAATAACTCGTGGCGGCGCCATGCAGGTCCTTGATGCCGTGCGCAATCAGGTTGCGCAGGCCGTGCCGCCGGAACGTGTCCAGCCAGCAGGCGTCCCCATCCTCGACGAAGTCATTGCACAGGCTCTCGTCGAAATACACGGGCACATCGCTCATCAGCCAGCGGCGGATCACGGGACTGGCGATGCGGCCGCGCAGGTCGACGACGTCGGTGACGAACGCCGTCGGGAAACCGGCATTGACGACGTCCAGCACGGCCACCGGCGCGACGGTCGCGATGCCGCACACGAACCGTTCATGCGGCAGCACTGCCTGCAGCAGCGGATAGACGTCGTCCATGAAGCCGGCGCGCGTTGCTATGCCCTGGCAGGCGGCGAACAGCGCCATGACGGCCTCGGGCCGGGAACGGTGGTCGATGGATGGTTTCATGGTGTTTGCACGGTTTGCTTCGGGAGCCGCAAGAATGCGCCATCGGCCGCCGTTGCGCACGCCTCACCGATGGGGGGAAATTCGCGTCTCCCGGCCAACGCGTCAGCGCACGAGGTGGGCCAGCTTGTCGGGGCGTGCCGCCCAGTCTGCGGCGTCCGGCAGCGCCGGCTTGCGCTGGGTAATGGGCGGCCAGCAACGCGCCAGCTCCTCGTTCAGCSCGAGCCAGTGGAGCTGCTCGTGCGCCAGATCCCCCTCCGCCACGATGGCCGCGACGGGACACTCCACCTCGCACAGCCCGCAATCGACGCAGCGCTCGGGATCGATCGCGAGGAAGTTGACGCCCTCGTGGAAGCAGTCGACCGGACACACCTGGATGCAGTCCGTGTGCCTGCAGCCGATGCAGGCTTCGGTCACGACATAGGTCACGCTGCCCCCTCAGGCGGTCAGGCCGCCGTCGATGACGAAGGTCTGGCCCGTGATGTATGCACTGTCGCTCGATGCAAGATAAGTGGCGAGCGAGGCCACCTCGCTCACGGTGCCGAAGCGGCGCAGCGGGATGCCGGCGCCCAGCGCCTTCAGCTTCGGCTCGGGGATCGTGTCCGTCATCTCGGTCGCGATGAAGCCGGGCGCGATCGCGTTCACGCGCACATTGAAGCGCGCCAGCTCCAGCGCGAGCGAGCGCGTCATGCCGATCATCGCCGCCTTCGTGGCCGAGTAATTCGTCTGCCCGATGTTGCCCTTGAAGCCGGACACGGACGACATCTGCAGGATCACGCCGTCGCCCTGCTCCACCATCGCGTGCACGAAGGCGCGCGTGACGTAGAACGCGGCGTTCAGGTTGGCGTTAACGACGTCCGTCCACTGTTGCCCGCTCATGCGCATCAGGACCCCGTCGCGCGTGATGCCGACGTTGTTGATGACGGCATGCGGCGCGCCGCGCTCCACGAGCAGGTGGCGCGCCAGCGCGTTGACGGCCTGCTCGTCCGCGCTGTCGCAGCAATGGCCGGCCGCGTATGCGCCCGCGGCCTTCATCTCGTGCACGAGCTGGGCCGCCGCGTCATGCGAGCGCTGGTACGTGAACACGACGTCGTAGCCGGCCGCGCAAAAGGCCACGACGAGGCCGCGGCCGATGCCGCGCGTGCCGCCCGTGACGAGTACCCATTTTCTCTCTACTGCGTTCGTTTCCATGAATGATGACCTTTGTCGAGTGTTGATTGAAGGGACGCGCCGTCGAAGAAGGCGAGGACGGCCGCGCGGTACGCGCCGGGATGCGCCTTGCGCACTTCCAGGTGGCCGCAGCCCGGATACACGCGCACGCTGGCGGCACCGCACGCCTGGCGCACGCCGTCGACCTCGGCGGCCGTGATGAACGGATCGTCCGCACCGAACAGGAACAGGCGCGGCAGGTCGTCCGGCAGCGGCAGCGAGCGGAAGATGGCGCGCGTGCCCGTCGCGTCGGCCCAGCGGCTGGTGCCCAGCCAGCGCATGGCGGTGCCCGTCGCGCCGTGGCCGAAGAAGCGTGCGACCGCGGCCGGCACGCTGTCGAACAGCACCGAAGCGAACTTTGTACCGCCCGTCGCGATGGCGTGGAGCGCGTGGAACGCGCCGAACGACGTCCCCAGCAGGTGCACGGGCAGGTCCGGATAGCGCTGGCTGGCCCATTCGCCCAGCGCGACCACGTCCTCGGCGAACGACAGGCCACCGATCGTGCTGCGGCCGAATCCCTTGAAGTCGAAGGCGACGACGTGGTAGCCCGCGTCCGCCAGCCAGTCGTGATAGCCGTTCCTGAAAAAATAATGCATGCCGTACTTGAGGAACGGATGGCACAGCAGCACGACGCCGTGCGCCGGTTCGACCCGGCTGGTACACACGGCGCCCACGAGCCAGCTGCCGTCCGCGCCCGTGTGCACGAACGGTTGCAAACCTGCGGTATCGCCGCCGCGCCAGCCGAACACGGGCCGGAACAGGGTCCGCATGAGCAGGCCGCCGCAGGCGCGCGCAAGGACGCGCCGCGCGCCCGTCCCGCGCGGCATCGCGTCCATGGCGCCGATCGCATCCACTGTCACGCCGCCCATTGCTTCGCCTTCATCTCGGCATACCCGAACGCGGCCTCGTAGCTGGGGCCGGCGACCCAGGCGCTGAGAAAATGGACACCCGCGATCGGGAACCCGTGGTGGAACACGTGGCCGGACAGGTCCGTGCCCACCATCGCGCCGTAACCCGCGCCGTCGGTGTTGTTCGTGAAGCGTTCGTACGTGCGCGGCGTCGCAACTTCCGTGTACACGACGTGGCCGCGGAGTCCCGGCTTCGCGGCGTACAGGCGCTCCAGCAACGTCTCTCTCGCCCGCACCTTCTTGAACTTGTACGCGACCGACCTGCGCTCGGGCCAGTGAGCAATGGTGTCGAGCACGTTGAGGCAGACGATGCGACCGCCGGCCGGATCGAGCGCGTGATAGTTCGTGACTTCCATCACGCCGTCGCTCCAGTAGGCCTGTTCGCACGTGTCGTCATCCACGGCCCCTGCCCGCGCCGCGAGGCTCGCGTCCGTGCCGCATGCGACGATCATCGTTTCCGTGCTGGCGAGCCCCAGCTCGGCCGGTGCCACGTCCGTCGTCAGGTACACGGTCGTCGTCGACCGCGACGGGGTCAGGCGCTCCAGCTTGCGCCGCACGGGGTCCAGGCCCGGCTGGTCGTCGAACAGCGTGCGCAGCGCGTAGTGCGGGGCCGCGTTGAGATACACCCGGTCCGCGTAGTACTCGCCCTTGGCCGTGGCGACGCCGCGCACGCGGCCATTGTCGTCGCTGAGGATCCTGCGCACGGTCGTCCCCAGCAGCAGTTCGCCGCCGGCCGCGACGATGCGGTCCGCAAGCACGTCCGACAGGCGCTGCGACGCGCCCTCGACATAGGCATTGCCCTTCGTGAGCGTCGCGTACACGACGTGCAGGAAGTACAGGTAGCCCAGGTCTTCCGGGAAGCCGCCCACGTAGATGCCGGTGGCGGCGAGGATCTCGCGCAGCCATGGATTCCCGACGCGCTCCGCCAGCGCCTGCGCCACCGTCAGGTGCTTCAGGTGGCGGTGCGCGTAGCGCAGCTGCGCGAAGTCCGGCTCGAAGCTGCCGTCCATCATCTGGAACTGGTAGTAGCCATTGCGGCCGTGGATGGCCACCTCCTCGAAGAACCGGTCCAAACCCGCGCGCTCGTGCGGAAAGCGCGCGCACAGGGCCGCGCGGAACGCCTCGACGCCATTGCCGCAGCGGATGCTCCCATCGGGCAGGACGGCCTCGAAGTAATCGGCCGGAATCTTCAAGCGCAGTTCGTCGGCCAGCCCGAGGTCGGCCAGGATACGGCGCAGGTTGCCGCCCTCGCCCATGCCGCTCAGCTTGTGCAGGCTGCAGTCGAATGCGGCATCCGCCTTCGGGCGCTGGAACACGGTTGCATAACCGCCCGGCACGGCGTGCTTGTCGATGACGAGGATGCGCGCGCCTGGATGGCGCCGCACCACCTGCGCCCCGAACGCGAGGCTGGTGATGCCCGCGCCGATGCAGATCGCGTCCCAGTGGCCCGCGCTCATCACATCGCCTCCACCTTGCGCAGCCAGGCAAACAGCGGCGCGAAGCGTTTTTCGTTAAGCAGGCGGCTCGCTTCCGAATTGCGTATGGCATCGATCGCGGCCTGGTCGTCGCAGGCGATCGGGAACGCGAACGACGTGTGTTTCGCGATCTCCGGGTTGTACGTGAACTGCGGGACGAGACGTGCCATCAGAGCGCGCATCATCTGGCGCATCTGCGCCGCCGCATCCGCCGGCGCATGCTCGAAGAACGACTCGCCGACCCAGCGCCCGAACGCGATGTGGCGCGCCTCCTCCATGTGGTGCTCGTAAAACATCCGGCGCGTGAGCGGGTCGACGACGTCGTCCTGCGACACGTACATGGCCGACAGCTCCGCCACCCATTCGAGCAGCAAGGTGGCAATGATGCCCGCCACCGGATGCATCTTCGGCAGCTGGACCGTCAGCATCTCGTGCAGGCCGTCCGGCGGGCCGTACAGCGGCAGCTCCGCCATCTTCATGTAGCGCCTGAACATCAGCGTGTGCACGATCTCTTCCTTCGAGAAGATCATCAGGTATTCGTGCACGTCGGGCGCCAGCGCACCCGGGTGGGCGTTCAGGTAGCCCATGTACAGTGGCGGCAACGTCTGTTCGAGCAGGATGAACATCGACACGTCGCGCGCGTTTTCCAGCCACAGCACTTCATGGCGCTGGGCGTCGGTCAGCGCGTCGAACTGCTGCGTGCCGTGGATCCAGCAATGCTCCATTCGCTTGGGCACGCCCCGGCGGTCGACGCCGAGCTCCCATGGGATCACGCTGTTCAGGTCCATGGGCGCGGCGTGCGACTTCTCGATCAGGCTTTCCACCCCGAGCCGGCCGCGCGGGCTGAGCGGGATGACGGGAGGCTGCCCGGTCATCACGCCACCGCCGGCTGCGGTTGATGCGTCTCGATGTACGCAACCAGGTCGCCCAGGTTCTTCAGCTGGCCGGACGAGAACAGCTCGGGCGTGATCTCGACCTTGTACTTCTTCTTGATGCGCAGCTGRATTTCCACGTAATCCAGGCTGTCCAGCTCCAGTTCCTCGAACGTCAGCGCCGGGACGAGCGCGGACTCGTCGACGTCTTTCAGTTCCACGATGGCATCCTGCAGGAATTCGGCTACATTCATTTCAAACCTCCATTGAGTTGATGATTGATTGGATTGGTGTCGAACCGGGCGACCAGGCCCACTTCGACCAGCATGACGGGACGGCCGTCGCACATGACCGGCAGCGTGACGACGCCGCCGATCTGGTTGCCGCCCGCGAGCAGTTCGGGCGTGAGCAGCGCATGACTGAGCCGGCTCCACGCGCCGGCATCCGCATCCTGGTCGAAGAACGCCGCGTCGAACGTGACCGTATGGCTCGATTGCACGACGATGCGCGATACGGGCGCGCCGCCGGTCAGGCGCATCATGTGCGCGTGCGCCAGCCGTTCGACGACGTGCAGCCGCGTGCGCATGAATTCCGAGAACACGATGGCGTCGAGGGCGATCCAGCGCTCGCTCACCTCCGGGTACGCCTGGCGGAACCGTTCGAGATGGGCACCGTCCAGCGGCCCGGCGCGCGGAACGTCGCCCTGCAGCAGGGACGACGGGTCGTCGACACGGCCATACGTGCCGCGGAAGTGCTCGACCTGGCCGCTCGTGTCGTGCAGGCGGAACGCGAGTCCCGTCCCAGCGGGCTTCGTGTCGAACACGACGCGCTGGCCGTGCGCGATGGGCTTGCGCAGCAGCGTGCGGAACTTCGTCCAGCCGGTGGGCGGCATGGCCTGCGACAACGCCTGCTTCATGGGCAGCATGGCGAGCATGCCGTGCACGATCAGCGCATCGACGCCGGCCGCGCGGGCGTGCGCGAGGTCGAAGTGGATCGGATTGCGGTCGCCGGAAAACTGCGCCCAATGTTCCACCTCGGGCATGTCGAAGCCAAGCAAAAACGGGGCGAACGTCAGCGGGCCGGACGCCGGGGAAGTTTCGTGGCGGTGTCGTGCGGTGTGCATCGCCGCCTCCTCAGGCGCGCTCGACGACGAGGGCGCTGTTCGCGCCGCCGAAGCCGAAGCTGACGTTGAGGGCCGCCTCGATCCCCTGCACCTGGCGGTGGCGGTTCGGCGTGTAATCCAGGTCGCACGCGGGATCGGCCTCGTCCAGGTGAATCGTGGCCGGAATGGTGCCCGTCTCGAGTGCCTTCAGGCAGAAGATCGTCTCCAGCGAACCGGCCGCGCCGATCAGGTGGCCCGTGTACGACTTCGTGCTCGACATCGGGATGCCCGGCGCGGCGTCGCCGAACGCCGACTTGATCGTATCGGTCTCGTTGACGTCGTTGATCGGCGTGGACGTGCCGTGCAGGTTGATGTAGCCGATGCGCCCCGGACCGGCCTGGCCGACGGCCCGCACGATCGCCATGTGACGGGCGCGCAGGTCGTCGGCCGGCGCGGTCATGTCGTAGGCGTCCGAGTAATTGCCGTAACCGGTGATCTCGCCGAGGATCGTGGCCCCCCGCGCCAGCGCATGCTCGCGTTCTTCCAGGCACAGCACGGCCGCGCCCTCGGCCAGCACGAAGCCGCTGCGGCGCGCGCTGAACGGGCAGCAGGCGCGGCGCACATCGTGCTGCTCCTTGCTGAGGGCCTGGATGACGTCGATCGACCAGACGTTGAACACTTCCTTCAGCGATTCGCTGCCGCCGGCCAGCATCACCTTCGCGCGGCCCGACTTGATGACTTCATACGCGTCGCCGATGGCGATGGTGCCCGTCGCGCAGGCGGCCACCGGCGTGTTCTGGTAGCCGCGCAGGTTCCAGTTGAGGGCGACGGCGGCCGTGCCGATGCTGTGCATCGACATCAGCGTCGCGAACGACGACGCCAGGCCACTGTCGCGGTAATCGTTGTTGTTGTCGTTGACGGCATCCATCCCGCCCCAGCCGGTGCCGATGACAGCGCCGATGTCGAACGGCGATTGCAGGTGCCGGTGGATGTCGTCGCTGCCGCCGAACGCCATCGTGAGCGCCTCACGCGATGCGACGAGCGCGTTCTTCGCGAAGGTCGGCAGCATCTTCAGGACGGCCTTCGGGAAGCCGGCGTAGCGCTGGCGCCGGTCTTCCATGAAGCTGAAGAAGCGTGCGTTGATTTTCGGGTCGGGGAATTCGACCATCTTGTAGCCGACGCGATAATTCATGATCGCATCCCAGATTTCCGGCACGTTTTCTCCGAGTGCGGAGATGGCTCCGTATCCGGTGACTACTACGCGTTTGCCCTGCAT
>NZ_JBFUDR010000036.1:0-32113 GCF_056404615.1 Massilia sp. P2_C2
GCCGTATCGACACCGACCGTCGTTTTGCGAGTAGCATTCATGATGTGGATCCTCCGGTTAGCCTCGAAAGTCTCGACACTTTCACTTTAGGCGCTTTTGACGCCGTCGGCCCGCGAGGGTCCACCCCTTCCGCTATCCCCCGCTCCCTTCTTGCCGTTCGTCATTCCGCTCGTAAAGGTGGGAGGCGTCCATTTCATTCTCCTCTATTCATCATCCGGGCTGGCTGCCCGCCTTGCTATGCACAGGGATTGTACTGATGTCTTTACCTTGCGCAAGGAACTTTTGGCGCCGGACATGAACTTTTGGGTGAATGTTGTGAAAACGGTTTCATTGCTGGGTTATCATGATGATGTTCGCGCTAACAATAACGTAGATACAAGGAGACTCTCCATGAAGACGAACCTCCCCAAGGCCCGCGTCGTGCGCGCCACGGCGCTTGCCGCCGCCCTGTGCGCCATGGCCGCCGGCCAGGCCGGCGCGGCCACGTACCCTTTTCAGGACACTCACCTCGCGCCGCAACAGCGCATCGCCAACATCCTCACGCTGATGACGCCGGAGGAAAAGATCGATGCGCTGTCGACCAATTCCGGCGTGCCCCGGCTGGGCATTCCCAGCTTCGGCGGTACCGAAGGCATCCACGGCGTCGTGCAGCGGGGCGACCAGGCGCACCAGAACATCCATATCACGACGACGCAATTCCCGCAGCCGCCGGGCATGGGCGCGACCTGGGACCCGGAACTCGTGCGCGAGGCCGGCAGGGTGCAGTCGACGGAGGCGCGCTACATCACGCAGAGCAAGCAGTACGGGCGCCCGATGCTGATGCAATGGGGGCCGCAGTCCGACCTCGCGCGCGACCCGCGCTGGGGCCGCGGCGAAGAGGTGTATGGCGAAGACCCTTTCCTCGTCGGGACGATGGCGACGGCATTCACGCGCGGCATCCAGGGCGACGACCCGAAATACTGGCGCGGCGCCGCGCTGCTGAAGCACTTCCTCGCCAACAGCAATGAAAACGGACGCGGCAACTCGTCGTCCGATTTCGACGAGCGCCAGTTCCACGAATACTATGCGGCGCCGTTCCGCATGGCGTTCCAGGACGGCGGCGCGCGCGCCCTGATGGCGTCGTACAACGCCTGGAACGGCACGCCGATGGGCGTCCATCCCGTGCTGCGCAGCCTCGTCATCGGGCAGTGGGATGCAGACGTGGTCTCCAGCGACGGCGGCGCGATCGGCAACCTCGTCAAGCTGTACAAGCGCTATCCCGACCAGAAGGCCGCCGCCGTCGCGGGCCTGAAGGCCGGCATCAACCAGTACCTCGACAAGTTCAAGGACGAGCTGCGCGCCGCGCTGAAGGACGGCACGATCACCGTGGCCGACCTCGACGACGCCATGGCCCGCAAGCTCCGCACCACGATCAAACTGGGCCTCATCGATCCGCCCGCAGGCAATCCTTACGCTGCCATCAAGGACGGTCCGGCGCCGTGGGAGAGCGCGGACCACCAGGCCGTGGCGCTGCGCATGGCGCTGGAATCCATCGTGCTGATGAAGAACGACGRCGACGCGCTGCCGCTCGCGAAGGACCGCGTCAAACGTATTGCCGTCATCGGCCCGCACGCGGACAGCGTGCACTGGGATTGGTATGGCGGCATCCCGCCGTACAAGGTGACGGCGCTGCAAGGCATCCGCGCGGCCGCCGGGCCGAACGTGCAGGTGACGTATGCGGCGGACAATACAGACGATGCGGCGGTGAACGCGGCCCGCGCGGCGGACGTGGCCATCGTCGTCGTCGGCAACGACCCGACGTGCGGCCCGAACATGGCGCACGAGTGGACCGATGCCGGCACCAAGCCCTGCGCCGATCCGGGCGACGGCCGCGAGGGACGCGACCGCGAGACGCTGGCGCTGGCGCAGGAAGGGCTCGTGCAGCAGGTGCTGAAGGCGAATCCGCGCACGGTGATGGTGCTCGTCTCGAGCTTCCCGTTCACCATTAACTGGTCGAAGGCGCACGTGCCCGCGATCGTGCAGATGGCGCACTCGTCGCAGGACCAGGGCATTGCGCTCGCGCACGTGCTGTTCGGCGACTACAACCCCGGCGGCAAGCTGGTGGCGACGTGGCCGGCGGCGGAATCGCAACTGCCGCCGATGATGGACTACGACATCCGCCATGGCCGCACCTATATGTACTTCAAGGGCCAGCCGCTGTTCCCGTTCGGGCATGGCCTGAGCTATACGACGTTCAGGTACGCGAAGCTGCGCACGAGCGCGCCGGCGCTGACGGCGGACGGCAGTGTCGACGTGAATGTGGATGTCACCAACACGGGCAAAGTCGCGGGCGACAGCGTCGTCGAGCTGTACGCATCGTGGCCGAAGTCGGCCGTCGAGCGGCCGCGCCAGGTGCTCGTCGGCTTCCAACGCGTGAGCCTGAAGCCGGGCGAGAAGCGCACCGTGCGCATCCCGGTCGCGGCCCAGCGCCTCGCCTACTGGAACACGCAGGCAGGTCGTTTCGACGTGGAGCCGGTGCCTGTGAAGCTGATGGTCGGGGAGTCCTCGGCCGACATCAGGCTGACGGCGACGTTGCCGGTGCGCCCGCGCTGAGCGCGTCACGGGCGGGTGCCCCGGCCAGGTGACGGCCGAGGCGCCAGCCCAGGCACAACAGCGTGAGCGTGGGCGGCAGGCCCCATGGTTCGGGGATGACGGACGCGTCGCACACGTACAGGCCCGGCGTGGCTGTCTGCAGGTCGGCGTCGAGCGCCTGGCCGATGCGCACGGTGCCACCGGGGTGTGCGGCGAAATGGTGGCTGGCGAACACATGGCGCGCACCGGCCTCCTCGAGGATGCCGCGGGCGATGGCGATGCCCCGGTCGAAGCGTTCGCGGTCGGCCCTCTGCAATGTCTTGTCGACCCAGCGCGGGCCGACGTCGCCGCCTATTCCGTCGCGGATCTTGACCATGATCGTCAGGGTAGCGCGGTGCGCGAACAGCCGGTCGACGCGCCCGGCCTGCGCCGCGAACGCCTGGTACATGGGGCGGGGCAGGGTGAGGTCGGCCAGCGCGATGCCAGCATGAGGATCGTAGGCGCCGGCCGCCATCGGCACTTCCGCGCCGCCGTCCTCGATGCCGTCGACGGTGCCCATCACCGCGACGACGGGATCGCTGAAGAACGGCACCGGGCCACGCATCAGCCCGGACGCGCGCAGGATGCGGGGACTGCCGATGCCGCCGGCAGCCAGCACGACGCGGCCCGCCTGGAAGCGCTGCGGCCGTCCGTCGACGACGGCCTCGACGCCGACCGCGCGCCCGCCGTCCAGCAGCACGCGCGTCACGCGCGCATCCGTGACGAGCTGCGCGCCGTGCCCGAGCGCGTCGTCGACCGGTTCGCGCGCCGTCCACTTGGCGCCGAACGGGCAGCCGTAGACGCAGCGCCAGCATCCCGTACGGCAGCCGGCGGGGCGGATCATCTTGTCCAGCTTGTGCCAGCCGAGGCCGCGCGCCCTGGCCGCCGCCATGATGCGCGCCGCCATGGGGCCGACGAGGTCGTCGGGCAGCGGTGCAATCGGCAATTCAGCGCGCCAGGCGGCGAGGGCGGGTTCGAGATCGATGCCGTGGGCGGCGAACATGGCGGCCGGCGGCGGAGCGGCCGTGGCGAAGTTGATCGTCGACGTGCCGCCCGTCGTCAGCGCACGCACGAGCAGCGACAGGTCGCGGTGTACGAACGCGCCCTTGCCGGGGACGGCGGCCATTCCGGTCATCTGCACCAGCGTTCCGGCCAGCGGCGCGGCGCCGCCGGCTTCCAGCATGAGCACGCGCGCACCGGCCCGCGCGAGCTCGCGCGCGACGCCGGCGCCGCCCGGCCCGGTGCCGGCGACGACGATGTCGATGTCGAAGGAAGAGGGTGGGCTGGACATGCGCGCGATTGTACTGCACGGCGTGCGCCCGGCGGCGGCGAACAGGCGTAGGCTGCCGGATAAGTCCTACAGGAGTGCCGTCATGGAAACATCACCACCGGATACGTTTCGCGGCCTGCCGTTGTCCAGGGAACAGGACAGCGAAATCAGGCATTTCATCCATTGCCGGAAACGAAGCGGCTTGCCCTGGGATACGCCCGAGCTGAACGCGATGCTTGCCGACATGCTCCACCCGCCCGAGGTGGACGACGAGGACGCGGGCGTATTGTCGGATTGCATGCATGCCGAGCGCGCTGCCGCGGTCCAGGACGGGGAAAAGGACGAGGACGCGCCGCTGCCGCCGTTCGAGCCCTGATGTTCATCCCGGCGCGGCGCTGCGACATTGTGCGACATTTTGCATGGACGGATTCGCGTAGGATGGGGGATCCCACACACCCGCCGGAACCGTCCGGATACGCCGTGATCAGGGGTGCGGCCGGGTCGACTGGCATGTCTGGTCGTCCAATGACGCGGGCATCCGGTTTTATGCGGGGCTTGGCGCCGAGCGGGTGCAGACCAGACTGAGCTACCGGTTGAAGCGCCCGGAAATGGACGCGCTGGCCTCGTCCAGTCAGGACGTGTCCTGTAAGGCCACCTGAACCGTGATTGGCGTAACATGAGCGGGCCGGCATCCGCCGGGCGATCTCTACTGACATCTGTTCACGGAGGGCTCATGAATACTGCTACCGACATCCACAACCCGATGGACGATCGCGGCAAGCTGGTCTTGCGCGTCCTGCTGGCCGTCCTGATCCTGTTCCACGGCGTGTCGAAGCTGATCGGCGGGATCGGCCCCATCAGCGGCATGCTGATGAAAGCCGGGCTGCCCGGTGCGTTCGGCTACGTCGTGTATATCGGCGAAGTCGTCGCCCCGCTGCTGATCCTGGTGGGCGTGTTCACGCGCGCCGCGGCCCTCGTCGTTGTCGTGAACATGATCGTGGCTCTGGTGCTGGTGCATACGCGCCAGTTCTTCACGTTGAGTGATACCGGTGGCTGGGCGCTCGAGCTGCAGGGTATGTATCTGGGCACCGCCGTGGCGATCGCGTTGCTGGGGGCGGGACGCTACAGCCTCGGCGGCATCGGAGGCCGGTTCAACTGAACCCGCCCCCGGGACCGCCGCCGTCCGGGTCAGGACGTCATACGGTTCCAGCCCGATCGCACGGCTGCTTTCATTTTCTCCCACGTCGACACGCCACTGCTGCCGTAGCGCGTATCCCAGTCGCTGCGCAGGTCGGATTCCACGGCGTCCCAGTCGCGGCCCTGGTAGCGGGGATCGCGCCGCATGTCATAGCCGTAGCGGTAGGCCGGTGCATAATCGTCGTAGGTGCCGCCGAGGCTGGCGTATTTCGTCTGCCAGTCGTTGCGGTAGTACGTGTCGTCATCGAGGTTGGTGCCCTGCAGCGGCTGGACTTCCACTTCCGTATGGCGCACGCTGTCCTGGACCTGTTGCTGGCGCTGGCTGACTTTCTTGCCGACGACGACTTCTTCCACGACGCGCGCGGATTTCTGCACGACGGCTTCCTCGGCCGTTTCGCGCAGCTCGATCGTCTTGTCCTTGAACGCGCCGACGTCGGCCGGGTTGATAGGCTGGTCGACGGGGCGGCGCTCCACGTTCACCTGTTCCTCGCGCAGGTTCACGGTTTCGTTCACGGGCGTCTCGACGACGCGCGAGAACACACGCACGCCGCCGCGCTCGACCAGGCGCTTGCCGATCTTCACGTCTTCCTGCACGACCGGGATCGCGGCCTTGCCCGTCGTCTGGTCGATGCTCATGTCGCGCTGCAGCGAATCCGTGCGCGTATCGGACAGGTTGCCGGACAAATTACCGGCCTGGGTGCCCGATTGCATCGAGCCGGCCGCCATCGACGACGTCGACGTGCCCGGCTGGTAGGCGCTCGTGCCCAGCGAGGCGGCATTGCCCTCCAGGTCGTGGCGCTCGTCGATGTCGACCGGGCCGAAGCGCTCGATCACGTCGGCTGCGCGTTCCACCTCGGGTTCGGATGTCGTGGTCAGCGTGAGCACGTGCTGGCCGCCCGTGACGGCGCTGGAATAGCGCGTGACATGCTCGTCGTTGTCGGAACCGAACAGGTTCTCGAAGAAATGCTTGATCGACGCGCCGATGCCTTCGTCGCGCGTGGTGCCGGTGGTGGTGGTCGTATCGATGGTCGACGATGCGTACGCGCTGGTGCCGGCCTGGCCGGTCAGGTCGGCACTGGACACGTACACGTTGTCGCGCGTAAAGCCCGATGCCAGCAATTCGTCCATTGCGCTCTGGGCGTCGCTGCGGTTGTCGAAAACCGCGACTAGGGTATGTTGCATGATGCGTCCTCCGGTGATTGTCGAGTGTCACTCGTGTGAAGTGTCGTCGTGTTCGTCGAAGCGTTCCACGCTGACCTGCTCGGACTTGAGCAGGACGGATTCGACGTGGCGTTCTTCGCGGCGGATGCGGGTGATGTGGAGCTCTTCCTTGATGCGCAGGCGCCGTTCCACGACCAGCACTTCCTCGAGAACGGGCACCACGAGCGTATCCCCTTCATAACGGGTGGCGGGGGCCTGGTCCAGCGGAACGATACGGTCCACCGGCACATGGCTTACCTCCACGTCGTCGCGCAGCAGGCTTTCGTCGATCTGGCAGGGATGTTCGGCGACGGTCTTGTGGACGCGTACGCCGCGTCCCGTATCGACGATCCGTTTCTCGATCCACGCGTCTTCCCGGACGACGGGAACCCTGGCGAGTTCCTGTTTCTGCTGATCGGGTTCTGCTGAGTCGATGGACACGGTCCGCCTCCGGAAATCACGACACTGGAGTGGCCGAGATTACTCCATCCGCCGTGCATCACGCGCACCTTTGAATCTGGGCAAATCCGGAGACGGATGGCGGGTCTTACCGCGCGCTGAGCGCGTCCAGCACGCTCGCGGGCACACGCAAGGCAGTGCCATGCCGCATGCGCCGCGGCGTGCCTTCGTCGGGGAAATGCATCTGTGCCGTCACGTCTTCCCAATGGACGAGGTCACGCGAGCGCAGGGCGCCGTAGTGCCGCGTCATGTACGCGTCGTAGTAGACGATGACGTCCTCGCCCACCTGCAGCGCCGTCGGCCCCTCGGTCCACAGGCCGACCGGGGTGATCGGCGCGCCCAGCGGCGCGAACGGGCCCTGCAGGCTGTCGGCGCGCGCCAGCTGCAGGTATTTACGCGGCGGATGGCGCGTCTCGTCCTTCACGAGCAGCCAGTCGCCCTTGCTGGTGCGCAGGAACGTCGCGTCGATGACGGAAAAGCCCGGGTCGTAGAACAGGCGCGTCGGGGTGAAGGTCTGGAAGTCGCGGGTCGTCGTCGCGTAGATGCGGTGGTTGTACCTGGCCGCGCCGGCGTCGTCGCCCGCCGCGTCGGATTGCGCGAAGCGGCCGGGGATCGTGGACGACCAGTAGATCAGGTATTCGCCGCGTTTTTCGTCCCAGGCGATTTCCGGCGCCCAGGCGTTCAACGTGGTCGGTTCGTGCGCCATCACGGGCAGTTCGCGCTGGGGCGACCAGTGCACGAGGTCGGGCGACGACGCATAGCCGATGCCAGTCTCGTTCCAGCCGCTCGTCCACACCATGTGGTAGGTGCCGTCCGGGCCGCGCACGATGCACGGATCGCGCATCAGCTTCGCCTCGCCGACCGAAGGTAGAAGGTAGCTGCGTCCGCCGCCCAGCGCTTCCCAGTGGTAGCCGTCGCGGCTGCCCGCCAGGTGCAGGCCGTCCTGGCCATTGTCGATGAAATAGGCGAACACGTACGCGTCGCCGCCGGTCGGCGCCGGTGCCATGCCCGCGCAGCCGGCAAGCACGCCGGCGCCCATCAGGCCGAGGAGGGTGCGGCGCTTCATTGACGCACCTCCTTGTGTCCTTCGTCGCCCAGCGGGCGTTGCGTCGTGTGGTGCGGGCTCGGCGGCACGGCGAATGCCGCGACCGGATCCGGGTGGGCGGGATCGAATTCGAAATCGTCCGCGATGAACGCGGCCGCCGGCACGCGCGCCGCGCGCAGGCCCAGCACGACGGCCTTGGCCAGCTCGTAGCTGCCGTAGTTGTCGTGGTGCGTGTTGTCCAGCCGGCCGGGCGCCGGTTCCGCGAACGCGGCCTTCGAGCCTTCCGGCCCCAGTGCTTCGTACAGTGTTTTGCTCATGGTGTTCAGGTCGATGAATGGGATGTTCAATTCTTGCGCCGACTGGCGCGCAGCCTCGGCATAGTCTTGCAGCGATGGGATCACGTGGCCGTCGGCGTCGAAGCCGCGCCGCTCCATCGGCGCGACGATCACGGGCAGGCCGCCATGCGCGCGCACCGCGTCGACGTGGGCCTTGATTTCGGCCTTGTACGTCGTGAACGGGCCGCCTTTGCCTTCCTTGATCTGCTTCTGGTCGTTGTGGCCGAACTGCATGACGAGCGTATCGCCGGGCTGCATCACGGAGAGGATCTTGTCCAGCCGGCGCCGCGCCAGCGAATCGCGATAAGTCTCGCCCGATTCGCCGTGGTTGGCGACGGCGATGCCCGGTTTGAAGAAGCGCGGCAGCATCTGCCCCCAGCTGTTGTACGGTTCCGCCGGCTGGTCGCACACGGTCGAATCGCCCAGCAGGAACAAGGTGGGCACCTGCGCGCGTTCGATCGCGATGGTGCGCACGGCCGGGTGCGTGCCATTGATTTCCAGCGTGAGCCGGGAGTCCCAGTTCCAGGCCTCGTCGACCGTCTCGCGCGGCGCCTTCAGTTTCACGTCGCCCGCCGCCACGCCCGCCACGGGCGCGATCCGCGCTGTGCGCACGTTGACGGTGAACGTCTTCGTCACGGTCTCGCCGGGCGCGGTCCGCACGTTTTCCTGCATCAGGCGGCGCAGTTCGGATTTCACGGTCGTCGTGCCGGCCGCGCGCTCGTCGCCCAGCGTGACGGTCACCGTGTAATTCCCCTCCGGGAGGTCGACGGAAAAATACCAGGGCTGGCCGCCGTCCGGCCGCGAGTCCGGCTCGAGGCCGTAGCCGCGCGCTGTAGTGTAGACCGTGCCGGCGCCGACGGGCACATGGCCTGCCGGCGCGCGGCCCGGTCCGAACGCGAACTTCCACGGGTCGGCGGCGTGGGCGTGGGTCGCGCAGGCGACGCAGAACAATGCGCCGATGGCGGCGCGGATCGATGGCTTCATGGCTTTCTCAGGTGTTCGGTTCAGCGCTCGAATGCGCCCAGGTCCGGTGCCTTGCCGCGGTACGGCAGGCCGACGTCCACGCCGCGGTCGACGACGGCGCTGGCGGCGGACGGGTGGAACATGGGCACGTCGGGCAGGCTGCCGTCCGGCTTGCGCGGCGCATCCCAGCCGGCTGAAGCGACGCTGTCGAAGTCGGACGGGTGCAAAGCGAGGGGCAGATCCCAGGAGTTGGCCGCGCTGTCCGCGCCTTCCACCTTCAACGCGCCACCCGCCGGATAGGCGAGGTTGTTGCGCAGGGTGCCCAGGTAGACGGGGCCACCATCCGGCGCCACGCCGAGCATATTGTAATCGATAACATTTCCAAAAGCGGTATTGTTGAAGAAGTCCAGCGCGATCGGATGATGGTTGGCATAGAAGCCGGACACCTTGTTGTCGAAGGCAACGGAAAAGCGTACGACGTGCTTCACGCCGTTCGGGGCGTATTTGCCGCCGTAGCCGCCCGCCTTGATGCCGTTGCCGTTGCCCGCCGCGAGCGGCGTATGGGTGCCCGGCAGGTAGCCGTGTTGCCATGCCCACGAATGCTCGATCGTCACGGGCGAATACGCGTTGATCAGGTCGAAGCCGTCGTCCGTGTTGGCCCACGCGCGGCAACCGCGGAACACGTTGCCCGGATGCCCGGCGCTGACGTGGGCGCCGAATCCGTCCGCGCTCTGGCCGGCGCCGTTCGACGTGTACGGATCGTAGTTGTGGTGCGAGTCGCTGTTCAGCACGAGGTTCCACCCGCCGTCCTTGATGAACAGGCCCGGTCCCATGTTGTGGTGCAGGTCGAGCTGTTCGAACACGTCGTGGTTCCCGTTGATCCACACGCCCCAGGATTCGTGGTTCAGGCGGTTGTCCGGCTGTTGCGGCGCGCCCGTGATTTCCAGCCCTTTCAGATGGATCCAGTCGGCGACGATTTCCACGCCCTTGACGCGGCAATCGTCCTTCATCGCGGAAAAGTCGAACACCGGTGTCTCGCCGGGATACGCCCAGTAGCGGATCGGCGCATCCTGCGTGCCGCTTTTGTCGAGGACGATGGCGGACACGGTGGCGCGACGCGACGCGCAGATTGTCGTCGCCTGCGTGTAGGCATAGCGGCCGCCGCGGAAATACACGGTGTCGCCGGGCCGCACCATGGCTTGCGCGTGCGCGAACGATTGCCACGGCGCGGCCTGCGTGCCCGCGGCCGCGTCGTTGCCCGTCGGCGCGACGTAGTAGGTGGCGGCACAGGCCGGAATGGAGGCGGCGACGCATGCGGCGGCGACGCCCAGACGTAGGCATTGCATGTCAGGTCTCCAGGTTACGCGGCAGCATGGCGCCGATCAGTGCGAGGTTCTGGATGGCGGCGAGGCCCCATTGCGCCGTCTCGTTGGTGCTGACCCACGGGACTTCGTCGACCGGGTTCAGCACGGCAGGGCCGGCCACGCGCACGGTGCGGAACGCGCGCGGCTTGTCCTCGCCGGCGAATTCGCGCCACGCGCGCCGCGCCAGCGCGGGATCGTTGCGCTTCCACGCGGCATACGCGGTCAGCCGCGAGTGGCCGACGTACAGTGCATGCGTGGCGCCATGCGGCATGCCCAGGCGCCGGCGCTGTTCCTCGACCGGTGCGTTGAACAGCTCGCAGTACTCGAGCCATGCGCGCTCGAACGCCTGGTCGCCGGTGAGGCGGATCAATTCGTCGAAGACCTCGACGGCGCCGAACACGGCGTTCAGGTGCAGCGCCTTCACGTTCGTCCCGATCATGTTGTGCAGGTGACCCGTCTCCGGCTCGTAGCCCATGCGGTCGCCGTTGAAGAAGCCGTGCGGCATGGCGGCGATGTCGCGCATGCCGGCGAGAAGCCTGTCGCGGTAATGGTTGGACCCGCTACGCTCCCACTCGGCGAGCCAGTTCGCGGCGAGCGAGGCCCAGTCGGTGCCGAAGCTGATCCGCGCCGGATACGGCCCCTTGGGCGGCTGGTTCGCGAGCTTGCGCACGGGGTCCACGTCGTCCAGCCTGCGGTCGGCGTCGAGCACTTCGCGCATGATGTCGCCGATCCGTTCGTCACCCGTCAGGTAGTAATAGAAGCGGCGGTACACGGCGGTGCTGATGCGCACCTGCTTGGCGCTGCAGCCCCAGTGCTGCACGTTGTGGCGCGAACCGAGGCCGGCGAAGCGGCCCAGGTGGTAAGTATCGACCTCGCTCGTGTGGCGCACCATGGCCTCGCCCATGCGGAAGATATCTGCACGGCCGGTGCGCAGGAACGCATACCACAGCCACAGGTCGGGCGACAGTTCCGAATTGTCCCAGGCGAAGCCGCCGACGTCGTAGCGCCAGTCGTGGCGGTCGGCATCGTAGGTGTGGCGCACGTCGCCGTAATCCCAGAAGCCGTACCAGCGGCGCTGGTCGACTTCCTTGCGGTAGAAGTCGAAGCGGGCGTCCAGCTGGTCCTCGATGGCGGCGCGGGCCGGCGTGCCGCGGTCCGGCAGCGACCACAAGGTGCCGAAGACTTCCGTCGCCAGCATGTGCGCGGGAGCAGGCGCCAATTGCGGCGGCGTCTGCACGGCCTGCGCGATGCGCACGAACTGTTCGCGCGGTGGCGTCTTCTCGCACGCCCACAGCGTGATTTCGCTGCTGCGCGCGACACCCACCGGCGTGCCGAAGCCCCGTTCGTAATCCTCGTACGTGATCTCCAGGCCCTGCAATTCTTCCGCATGCGTGTCCATGCCCATGCCGTCATGGTAGAAGCGCAGGTCCATCGCGGGCGCGTCCGGGGACCACATCCACACGGTGGCGGTGGCCATGTCGGTGTGGGCGTTGCGGATGTCGAGCTGCGTCGGGTGGCGCTGCCAGAAGTCGCGCAGGCCGAACGCCACGCCGCCGGACGCGCCGCCGACATAGCCGCAGCCGGGCGCGCGCCGGCCCCAGGCCGCGTCGACCCAGCCGCAGCCGGCATGGGTGCGCTTGCGGATGCGGAAGCTGTCGGCCGACAACTGCGACAGCGAGACGTCGCCCCAGGCCGGCACCAGGTGCAGCAGCGGGCGCACCTTGTCCGACACGGGCGGACAGCGTTCGCCGGCCAGCTGCGCCCGGCGCACGTCCGCGCCGGGGTCGCGCCGCAGGCCCGTCAGGTTGCGCACGCCCTCGGCCCACAGCCCGCCGTTCTCGCCGGCGAAGCGCACGTGGCGGTCGTGCGGCTCGTCGCGCATGGGTACGTCGCACGCGACGCCGATACCGCGGATGAAATCCTTGCCCTCGTCGCCGTCGAACACGAAGGTGTGCATGATGCGCACGCTTTCCGCGCCGGCGTGGAAATACAGGCGGACGGTGAACGGCAGCCAGGCACGCTCGTGGCCGCGGTGCCGGCCCTCCAGCTTCAGCACCGAGCGGATGGGGCCTTCCTGCTCCAGCGTCACCTTCTCGACCTCGCCGTGGAAGTCGGCGCGGCGCGTGCTGCCTTCCGGCTGGTCGTCGCACAGGGCGACGAGGCGCACGTTCGTGGCGATGGCGCGGCCGCCGCGGCGTACCTCGCGCACGAGCACGGGGCCGCGGGCCGGCACGGTGCAGTCGACGACGCCGGTGCCGACGACGAACGTGTCACCGTCACGCCGCACGGTCACCACATTGCCCGCATCCGGGCGCGGCGTGCCAGGACGTACACGCAGGCTTTTGTCAGGAGCAGTGCCTGCGCCGAGCGCATGGGCCGTCCACTTCAGCGAGCCGTCCGGCCAGTAGGCGAGCGGCCAGCTTTGCGACGGGACGTCGCCCGCAGTGCCCGCGACGACGAAACCCTGGCCCTTGCGGAAGGCGCCCCGAGGCCATGGCACGCCGAATGTCGTACCGGCGATCAGTACGGGAGGACCTTCCAGCCAGGCCAGCGCCGCGCCGCTGGCGGCATCCGGAACCGGTGACGGGTTGGCGCCGGCCGCGCGGCCCAGCGGGAACGCGGCGGCCAACGTGGTGGCGCGGAAGAAGTCGCGGCGGGTGAAGCCGCGCCGGGTGGAAGCTTGTTTCTCGGCTGGCATGATCAGTGCGCCGACAGGCCGACACGTACGGGCGCCGCCAGGCGCGCCGCTTCGTCGGCCACGTAGCGCTTCCATTGGGGTTCGGACGCGATCTCGCCCGCGCGCGTCCACGCGGCGCCGACGTAGTAGCGCAGCGGCTTTCCGGACGCGGCCGGCGCCAGCATGAATGCATTGCGCGCATCGCTGCCGAAGGCCGGCGAGCCGGCCGAGGGCAGGATCACCGCGACGCCGAAGTCGCCGCTCTTCTTCTGCGCGACCCACTGGACGAGCGCCTTGTGCGCAGTATCTTCCGTGAACGCGGACTTGCCGTCCTCGTCCCTGTCCGCCGGATTTCTATTGAGGCCCACGGCCACCTGCAGCGGGCCGCTGCCGGCAAAGTCGAACGTGCTGTCGATGCGGTCGAAGTAGTGGCCCGCGTCCACGGTAAAGCGCTTGACCTCGGCCACGCGCGTGCCGGCCGCGTCCCAGCCGTCGTACGCCAGCTCGAAGATCGCGCGCACGGGGCCGTTGGCCAGCACCTTCCAGTGCGTGAAGTTGATGCCTGAATAAAGCTTCCCGTCCGCCCAGATGCCCGTGCCGCCGGCGCCCAAGGTGGTGCCGACGTTGTACATGTCGATGCCTTCGCCCTCGTCGTGGTGGTAGTGGTCGTGGCCGATGTTGTACCAGCGGTCGACGATCGGGTAGGGCACGCGCTTGAACCAGATATCGAGGCCGCTCGTCTTGAGGACTTCCTTGTCCGAGCCGGCCGGCGCCGGGGCGGCGAGGGCGGGGCCATAGGTCCGGTGCGCCACCTTGTCGTTTTCCCACGCGAAGTCGTCCAGCCGCTCGGGCACGATGCGGGCAAAGACCTTCGTCGGGAACGGCGGCACGACGGCGTCGCTCTTCTCCACCGTGAACGTGGCGCTCTTCTCGCCGGGCGCGAAGTCGTGCTGGAACAGCAGTTCGCCGTACGCGACGCCGTTGCGCTGCGGGTCCTTCGCTTCGGGCGCCACGTTCGTCACCTGGTGCGGCAGCACGTGACCGGCCGCGTCCTTCACGACGATGTGCTGGATGCCCGCGTGCGGCAGCGCGTCGTTGACACTCTTCCACGGGACGGTGATCGTCTCGGCCGGGCGGGCGATGGCGAGATCGTGGGTGACGGTGATCGTGAGGCGCTCGGCGGCGCCGGCGCCGGTTGCCATGCCCGCGGCGAGGGCGAACAGGGGCAGGCGCAGGGTCAAGGATGGGTTCATCGTTCGTTCGTGAGGTCGGTGGAATATGCCCGTCGAGTATCGATTCGGCGCGCCGCGGGTGTCAACTTACGGGCGGTCGCGCGCGCCATTCAATCAGCGGCTTGAGCGGATGCGGACGACCGGTATTGACGCCCGTGACCCGCAAAGCCAGACATTTGGCTCGCAAGGACACGGCGCCGGACCATGACGATCGCATGCTTTCCATTAATCTAATACGGTGGCCATGCGCTGTCGTTCTGCACCATGCAGCCGGGGATGTCGTATTTCGAAGTGCAGGGCGTCGGCTACATCGCGTACGCGAAGTACTGGGGCATGCGTTTCGCGCTCGGCGAACCCGTGCCCGCCGCATTTGCGCGACGCGATGCTGGACACCTTCCTCGACCGCCATCCCTGCGCGGCGCGCACAAGCAGATCATCCGCACCGCGATCAACGCGGCCCGCGCGGAAGGCAACGAGCTCCGCTTCCTGATCCGGCCGATGATCGTCGATTATCGCGAAGGCACGCGCTATTTCTACGCCTACCGGGATGGCGAGGCCGTCGGCTTCGTGTTCTTCGACCCTTTGTATCGCGACGGGCGGCTCGCCGGCTGCATCCCGTCGACGCGCGCCTGATCGACTGGGAAGATTATCTGTGCCGCATCCACATGGCCGGACTCGATCGCTACGCGTTGCGCCGCCGCGATGCGGCGCCGGAGGATACGGCGGACAGGATCGAGGTCGCGGCCGGGACGGACACGGCCGGTGAGGCGCTCGCAACGCGCTGACCGAGCGGATGGTGCGGATGGCGGACGCGGCCGGCACCGGATACGGGCCCGCCGCTTCATCAACCATTTTGCAACTAACCGACGCAGGACGCTGAACCCAAAAAACCGGCAAGCAGGTCAGGTCGGGCGGCATCTACCACGCAAGCAGATAAACATGCGCCCCATCCGCGACGTCTGCGCTATGATAATTTCCCATCAGACGTGCCGCCTAGGCACGCCTGGACGGTTCACAGGAGAGCGCCGTGAATCTTTCGCCGTTGCCGCTCGCGGTCTTCGTCGTCGATGCGACAGGGACCATCACGAGCTGGAATCGTGCTTGCGAGAAGCTGGCCGGCTATGATGCGTCTGCTATCCGCAACCGCCGCCTCGATTCGATCATCGCGTTCGACGACGCGGCCGCCGCACTCAAGGTGCGCGATCGCGTGAACGCCGATTCGACGGGCGAATTGATCTGCGCCGACGGACACCGGGTCTCCGTGCGGGTGACGGTGGCGCCGCAATCGCTCGATCCCGACCAGGCCGGCGGCTACAGCGTGATCGTCGTGCCGCGCTCCGGCCTGGCGCCGACGCGCTACGCATTGATCCAGGACTTGCCTGTCGCCGATATCCTCGAAGAATTGCCGTGCGTGTTCTATGTCATCGACCAGAGCGGTCACTTGCTGTTGTGGAATCACCAGCTGGAAGACGCACTCGAGATGACGAGCGAGGAAATGCCGACGACCGGTGTTCAGTATTTCTTCGACGAGCGGATGCGGCCGACCGTCGTGGCCACCATCCGCGACGCATTCGAGCACGACACGACGAAGCACGAGTGGGAACTGGTCGGCAGGCACGGCAAGCGGACTACGTTCCTGTTCCATTGTGTGCGGACGAGCCTGGGGAGCCTGCCCGTGGTGTTCGGCACGGGACTGGACATCTCCGCGCGCAAGCAGGCGGAACACGGGTTGCGCGTACGCGAACGGGCCATCTATTCCAGCGTCAACGCCATCGTGATCACGTGCTGCGACCGTGGCGACCACCTGATCGAGTACATCAATCCGGCATTCGAGCAGATCACCGGCTATACGCTGGCCGACGTCAAGGGGCGCAATCCGCGCTTCCTGGGCATCGCCGGCGTCGACGGGGGCGAACGCGATCGCATCCGCAATGCACTCGCGCGTAACCAGGGTGTGCGCGCGATCCTGCGCAACCGGCGCAAGAATGGCGAGGTCTTCTGGAACGACCTGCGCATCGACCCGGTGTCGAGCCTGGACGGCGACATCTCCCATTTCGTCGGCGTCATCAACGACGTCACCGAAGCCAAGCACTACGAACGCCGCCTGCAGCACCTGGCCCACCACGATGCGTTGACGGGCCTCGCCAACCGCACCCTGCTGCAGGAGCGCCTGAAGGGCGCACTCGAGGCTGCGAAGGCCAACCGCACGCACGGGGCGCTCGCGTTCCTGGACCTCGACAATTTCAAGCATATCAACGACAGCTTCGGCCACGAGGCGGGCGACGCGGTGCTGCGCGAGGTCGCGTCCCGCCTGCGGGCCAGCATGCGCGACGAGGATACCGTGGCGCGGCTGGGCGGCGACGAATTCGTGCTCGTGATCGCGGAACAGCCCGACATGGCGCAGCTCATCAACCTGATCGAACGCATCCGCCAGAGCGTGTCCACGCCGATCATTGTCGGAGGCCGGGAAATCGTGCCTGGCACGAGTATCGGCGTCAGCTTGTTCCCGCAGGACGGCAAGACGGTCGACCAGGTGATGCGCGCGGCCGACGCCGCCATGTACCACGCCAAGACGCTCGGCCGTAACAACGCGCAGTTCTTTTCGACGGAGCTGAACCAGGTGGTGCACCAGCACCTGCTGCTGGAGGCCAGCCTGAGCCGCGCCATCCGCAACCGCGAGATGGTGCTCTGCTACCAGCCGAAGGTCGACCTGCGTACCGGCAAGGTCGTGGGCGCGGAGGCGCTGGTGCGCTGGCATCATCCGATCGACGGCATCATTTCGCCCGACGTGTTCATTCCCATCGCGGAACAGACCGGGTTGATCGTGCCGCTGGGCGACTGGGTGATCGACGAAGCCTGCGCCACCCTGCGCACGCTCGGCGAGCTGGACATCCACGACTTCGTGATTGCCGTGAACCTGTCGGCGCGCCAGTTGCGCCAGCGCCGCTTCGTGAACCGGCTGGGGGAGACGCTGGCCCGGCACGGCGTACCCGCGCAGCGGCTCGAACTGGAGGTGACGGAAAGCCAGCTGATGGACTACCCGGAAGAAGCCCGCGACGCGCTGGCCCAGCTCAAGCTCCTGGGCGTGAGGCTGTCGATCGACGACTTCGGTACTGGTTACTCGAGCCTCAGCCACCTGCAGAAATTCCCGGTCGACTGCATCAAGATCGACCGGTCCTTCCTCGGCGCGTCGTCCGATACGCAGGAGAATGGCCATGCCGTCATCACGCGCGCCATCATCGCCCTCGGCCACAACCTCAAGCTGCAGGTGATCGCCGAAGGCGTCGAGACGCGCGAACAGCTGACGTTCCTGCGCGACCACGACTGCGACCAGATGCAGGGCTATTATTTCAGCCCGCCGCTCGGCCAGGACGGCCTGCAGGACATGCTAAGGCGCGACGAGCGGCTGGTCGAATAGCGCGCGACTACGCGCCGGATCAGGCGTATTCGCGCGCGTGCAGGATGGCGTACGTGTGGCGTCCCGCTTCCTTGGCGGCGTACAGCGCGCGGTCGGCCGTTTCCATCAGTGCGCGCGGGTCCGTGCAGCCGCCGCCGGCGAAGCCGATCCCGATCGTCGTGCCGACCTTCAGCGTGCGGCCGGGCATGACGAACGGCTCGGCGACGGCGTCCAGGATCTTGCGTGCGACGCGCTCGGCGTCGGCCTCGCTGTGTACGTCGTGCAGGAGGATGGTGAATTCGTCCCCGGCCAGGCGCGCCACGAGGTCGGTCGCGCGCACGCTGGTGCGCAGGCGGCGCGCGAACTCGACCAGCACGTCGTCGCCCGTCGCATGGCCGTAACGGTCGTTGATCTGCTTGAAGTAATCGATGTCCAGGTACAGCAGCGCGCATTCGCGGTCGCCCTGGCGCGCGCGGGTGGCGGCGCCGGCCAGCGCCTGCTCGAAGCGGCGACGGTTCGGCAGGTGGGTGAGTGCGTCCGTATGCGCCAGCGCGTGCAGGCTGCGCTCGTGCATGCGCGAGGCCGTCGCGTCGGTCGTCAGGATGTAGACGCCGGCCACCTTGCCGTCGCGGACCTGCGGCAGGAAGGTCGAGTGGACGATGCGCGTGTGATTCTTGCGCACGATCTCGTGCTCGCACTGCGATGCATTCCCGAGCCAGGCCTGTTCCAGCGCCTTGGCCTGCGGCGCGAAGTAGGCGGGGCCGAAGGCCTGCTCGACGGTGAGGCCGATGACGCGTTCCGGCGCCGCGCCGAGCCAGGACGCGTGCACGGCGTTCGCGAATGCGTAGCGGCGGTCGGCGTCCAGGAAGCCTATCAGCACAGGCACGTTGTCCGTGATCGTGCGCAGCCGTTCCTCGCTCTCGGCCTGGCGCAACTCGCTCAGCTTGCGGGCGGTCATGTCGAATGCCATCGCATAGAAGCCGTCCGGCGTGCCGTCCGGCGCGCGCTGGGGCACGAAGGCGCATTGGTAGTGCAGTGCACGGCCGTTCACCTCGATCACGTCTTCGAACGCGCTGCGCTCGCCGGCATGGACGCGGTGCAGGTGCGGTTCGAGCTTGGCGTATTCCTGCACGGAGTAGGCGGCGCGCACGTCGTGGCCGATGAGCGCTTCGGCCGGCCTGCCGTAGAACTGGAGGGCGCGGCCGTTCAGGAACACGAACTTGCCGGCCGCATTCACCTTGCCGATCAGCGCCGGCAGGTTTTCCGTGATGGCGCGCAGGCGCCGTTCGCTCGCCTCCAGCTGTTCGCGCGCGGCGTTGCGCTCCGTGATGTCCTGGGCGGTGACGACGGCGCCCAACGCGCGGCCGCTGGCGCTGCGCAATGGCCGGCCGCTGGCCAGCAGCAGGGCGGCCGGCTTGCCGGCCGGGGCGATCGTGAACGCCTGTTCGCGCACCGCGTCGCCGCGCAGGGCGCGCATCAGCGGCACGTCGCGTGGCGCCAGCGGCGTGTGGCCGTCGCATTCGTACAGGGAGTAGTGCGCAGGCCAGTCGGCGGCAGCGACCTCGGCGCGGTCCATGCCGYGCACGGTGCGCGCCTTCTTGTTGAACAAGGTCAGGTTGCCGTCGGCGTCGCAGGCGAAGACGGCAACGTCGATCGATTCCAGCACGGCGTCCAGCAATTCCTGCTTTTCCTCGAGCTGCTGGTGCCTACGGTTACGCTCCGAGACGTCGTCGATGAATGCGCCGACGCAGCGCCGGCCCTGCCATTCGTAGGCGCCGACCTTCATCTCGACGGTGATGCGGCGCCCGCTGGCCGTCAGCGCGGGCAGTTCGACCTTCTTGTCCACGACCTGGCTGATCCCCGTCGCCACGAAGCGGCGCATGCCGGCGGCGTGCGCGGCGCGCAGTTCTTCCGGCACGATCAGGTCGGCGAGCGCGCGGCAGAGCGCCTGGTCCCGGCTCCAGCCGAAGATGCGTTCGGCGGCCGGGTTCCATTCCGTGATCAGGCCGTCGGCATCGGCACCGACGAAGGCGCTGTACGAGGTTGCGACGATCGTGCCGTTCCACGCCTGGGCGGCGCGCAGCGAGGTTTCGGCCGCGGACAGGTCCGCGAGGCGGGCTTCGAGTTCGGCGGTGCGCTGGACGACGCGCTGTTCGAGTTCCGCGTTCAGCGACTTGATGGCCTGTTCCGCCATCACGCGCGCGGTAGTGACGCGCGCCTGGTTCAGCTCGACCTCCACGAGGTCGGCCAGGTCGCGCAGGCATAGCCGCTGTTCCGCGCTGAACCGGCGCGGATTGCGGTCGATGACGCACAGCGTGCCGATGGCCTGGCCATCGCAGTACACCGGCAGGCCGGCATAGAAGCGGATGTGCTGCGCGCCCGTGACGAGGGGATTGGCGGCAAAGCGGGGATCCTGGGCGGCATCCTCGACGATAAGCATCTCGCGCTGCGCGATGGCGTGGCCGCAGAAGGCCACGGAACGCGGCATCGCTTCCACGTCCAGGCCGCAGCGCGACTTGAACCACGCGCGATCGTCGTCCACGAGCGAGACGAGCGCGATCGGTACGTCAAACGTCATCGCAGCCAGACGTGTGAAACGGTCGAAGCGGGGCTCCGGCCGGGTATCCAGCAGGTCGAGCGCGGCCAGGGCCGCGAGGCGAGAAGTTTCGCAAGTCGTCGAAGTCATCAGCATGGCCGTTCCAGTGAGTGGACGGTGGCGGGGCAGGGGCCGCAGGTGGGATCGCCGCCGGGAATAGGGGGTCGGCTTTCCGGGAGGAATCGTATCATGTAATTCCTCACGGAAACTCACGTTAACGCAAAATGTGGCGCAGCAACTACGTTGCATTTCACATATTGCGCGTCTTGACGCCAGGGCAGGCATAGTACAATGGTGTTCGCCCTCTTCTTGTAAAGGACCATCGACCCATGGCGCCGTTCGATCTCTCCGGCTATGACCTGGCCGAACTCAAAGGTTTGCATTTCGATATCGAACAAGAGATCAAGCGCCGTACCCGCGCGGAACGCGAGGCGGCGCGCGAGCGCATCCACGCCCTCGCTGCAGATGCCGGCATCCCGCTCGACGCGCTGGTCGGGCAGGGCGGCGCGCCGCGCTACCGCAATCCGGCCGACAGCGRCCAGACGTGGACGGGTCGCGGACGCCAGCCGCGCTGGATCGCGGAGGCGCTGGCCAGCGGGCGGTCGCTGGAGGAGTTCAAGATCTGAGCGGTAGGCAGCCGTATTACATAAACATATAGATCTGCTGCGATTGCACATGCGTGCGGCGGCCCGGGCGCGGCTACACTGGCCGCATGAAGATCACCCGACTCACCACCTACCGCATCCCGCCGCGCTGGATGCTGCTGAAGATCGAGACCGATGAAGGCGTCGCCGGCTGGGGCGAGGCCGTGATCGAGGGGCGCGCACGTACCGTCGAAGCGGCCGTGCACGAACTGTCCGACTACCTGGTCGGCAAGGAACCGGGCCGCATCAACGACTTGTGGCAGACGATGTACCGCGCCGGTTTCTACCGCGGTGGACCGATCCTGATGAGCGCCATCGCCGGCGTCGACCAGGCGCTGTGGGACATCAAGGGCAAGGTGCTGGGGCAGCCGGTGTATGAACTGCTGGGCGGCCTCGTGCGCGATCGCATGAAGACGTACAGCTGGGTGGGCGGCGACCGTCCGGCCGAGCTGATCGCCGGCATCGCCGCGCTGCGCGAGGCCGGGTTCGACACGTTTAAAATGAACGGGACGGAAGAACTGGGCATCATCGACAGCGCGCGCAAGGTCGACCAGGCCGTCGCCCGCGTGGCCGAGGTGCGCGCGAAGTTCGGTTTCGAGATCGAATTCGGCGTCGACTTCCACGGCCGCGTGGCGGCCCCGATGGCAAAAGTGCTGTTGCGCGAGCTGGAACCCTACCGCCCGCTGTTCGTCGAGGAACCGGTGCTGCCCGAGCAGGCCGAATACTATCGCGTCCTGGCCGACGCCACGTCCATCCCGCTGGCGGCGGGCGAGCGCATGTATTCGCGCTTCGACTTCAAGCGCGTGTTCGAGCGGGGCGGCCTGTCCATCGTGCAGCCCGACCTGTCGCACGCGGGCGGCATCACGGAGTGCGTCAAGATCGCCGCGATGGCCGAGGCGTACGACGTGGCGTTCGCGCCGCATTGCCCGCTCGGCCCGGTCGCGCTGGCGGCGTGCCTGCAGGTCGATTTCGTGTCCCACAACGCCGTGCTGCAGGAGCAGAGCATGGGCATCCACTACAACCAGGGCGCCGAGCTGCTGGATTACGTGAAGAACAAGGAAGATTTCCGTCTCCACGCCGGCTGGATCCGGCCGTTGCCCAAGCCGGGCCTGGGCGTCGAGATCGACGAGGAGCGGGTGCTGGAAGCGACGCGCTGCGCGCCGGACTGGCGCAACCCGGTCTGGCGCCACGCCGACGGTAGCGTCGCGGAGTGGTAGATCAGCCGTTGCAAAGCCATCGTTGGCGACCTGACGTAGTAGCCAGGTAACACTGGCGCCATTACCAGTAGGCGCTACGTGTTATTCCGGATACGATGGTCCTTATTCGGGGTTTGACCCTGAACGGATAGGCAACTATCATTGTGGAAATTTTCTACCGCCACGCCATGTCCGATCCCCGTTCCGACCGCTTCGTCCGCGCCTACCTGAAGACGCGCCACCTCGTGCTGCTCGTCGAACTGGGCCGTCACGGATCGATCATGCAGGCCGCCCAGGCCGCGAACCTGACGCAGCCCGCGGCGTCGAAGCTGCTGGGCGAACTGGAACATGCGCTGGGCGTTACCCTGTTCGAGCGCCTGCCGCGCGGTGTCGAGCCCACGTGGTACGGCAAGGTGCTGATCCGCCGCGCCGGCGCCTCGCTGGCCGAGATGGACGCCGCCTACCAGGAAGTGATGGAACTGATGTCCGGCCTGCGCGGACGGGTGGCCGTCGGGGCGATCCTGACGCCGTCCACGACCCTCGTGCCGGCAGCCGTCACGCTGCTCAAGCAGCGGCATGCGCGCCTGAACGTGTCGATCGAAGTCGACAGCAGCAAGCTGCTCGTCGAGCGCCTGCGCGCGGGCGACCTGGACATCGTCATCGGCCGCATCGTGGACGGCGCCATCGCCGACGAATTCCATTTCGAACCGATCACCGACGAGCCGCATTGCCTGATCGTGCGTGCCGGCCACCCGTTGCTGGGCGCGCGTGGCCTCGACCTGGCCGACCTGGCGCTCCAGTCCTGGATCGTGCCCCCGGCCGGCAGCATGGTGCGCGACCGGATCGCGGCGCTGTTCCTCACGCAGGGCCTGGAACAGCCCGCCGAGACGGTGTCCACGGCCGAGTTGCCTGTCGTGACCACGCTGCTGCTGGGCAGCGACATGGTGGCGCCGATGTCGACGGAACTCGTCAAGCCGTATCTCGACAGCGGCCTGCTGGCCGTGCTGCCTTACGAACTGAACCTGCGCATGGACGTCTACGGCATCATCACGCGCCGCCACCACCAGCTGTCGCCGGCCGCGGAAGCCATGCTGGAGGCGCTGCGCGAGACGGCCACGCGTCCGAAGCCTACGGCGCGCGTCACGTATATCAAATCCGGATAGTCCGCCGCACGCGCGCGACTGGTCAGCGCGGTGGCGTGCGGTTAGCATGACGCCATGACCACGTTTGCATCTTCATCGTCGCGCCGCCTGCTCGGCATCGACTGGGGCACCAGCAACCGGCGCGCCTATGTCGTCGACGCCGCCGGTGCCTGCCTGTCCACGCATGCGGACGGCAAGGGCATGCTCGCCGCGCACAACGATTTCGCCGGCTCGTTCAACGCCCTGCTGGCCGCCATGGACGTCGGCCCGGATGTGCCCGTCCTCGCCTCCGGCATGGTCGGTAGCGCACAGGGCTGGCGCGAAGTCCCGTATCTCGACATCGGCGTGCCGCTGGAGGCGCTGCCGGAGCGGCTGGCCCGCGTCGACGACCCGCGCGCCGGCCGGGCGTGCCTGATCGTGCCGGGGTATGCCCAGCGCGGCGAGCACGTGGACGTGATGCGCGGCGAAGAGACGCAATTGCTGGGCGCCGTGGCGCTGGGCCGGCGCGACGGCTGGTTCGTACTGCCCGGTACGCACAGCAAATGGGTGCGCCTGGAGGATGGTGTGATCCGCCGGATCGCCACATTCATGACAGGCGAACTGTTCGCGATGCTCGCGGCGCACGGCACGCTGGCGCCGCTGATGGCGAACGACGCCGCCGACGATGCCGCCTTCGTCGCCGGCCTGGACGAAGCCCGCCGCGGCGCGCCACTGTCGAACGCGCTGTTCGGCGTGCGCGCCCGCGTCGTCACGGGTGCGATGCCGGCCGCCCAGGCCCGTCCGTTCGTCAGCGGCCTGCTGATCGGCACCGAGTTCGCCGCGGCCCTGGCGATAGCCGGCGCCGGCGAAAACATCGTCTGCATCGGCTCGGCCGCGCTGAGCGACCGTTACGCCCGCGCGGCGCGCCACTTCGGCATGACGCTGGCCGGACTCGACCCCGACCGCGTGTACTGCGCCGCGCTGGCGCGTTTCATCGACAGGATACCCGCATGAATTTCACGCTTCCCGATCTGCCCCTCGTCGCCATCCTGCGTGGCCTCGACGCGCAGCACGCGCCCGCCGTCGGGCGCGTGCTGTTCGACGCCGGCTGGCGCCTGCTCGAAGTGCCGCTGAACCGGCCGGGCGCGCTGGACGCGATCCGCATCCTCGTCGACATGGCACCGCCCGGCGCGATCGTGGGCGGCGGCACCATGCTGAGCGTGGCCGACGTCGACGCCGTCGCGGGCGCGGGTGGCCGGCTGTTCGTCGCCCCCAACTGCAATCCGGCCGCGATCGCCCACGCGCGCGCGGCCGGCATGCTGTGCGCGCCGGGTGTCGCGACGCCGACGGAAGCCTTCGCCGCGCTGGACGCCGGTGCCCACGCCCTGAAGCTGTTCCCGGCCGAATCCATCGGGCCTGCGGGCCTGAAGGCGATGACGTCCGTGCTCCCGGCCGGAACGCCGCTGTGGCCCGTGGGCGGCGTCACGCCCGAGCAGATCCCGGCGTGGAAGAAGGCCGGCGCGACCGGGGCCGGCATCGGCGGGCAGCTGTTCACGCCCGGTATCGGGCTGGACGACCTGGGCGCGCGCGCGGCGGCGTTTGCGGCGGCCTGGCGCGGCTGATCCTGCGGTCCGGCGTCAGGCTGGCTCGGGTACCTGCGTGGCCTTGTGGCGCCACATGTTCATGTTGACGCCCGCCCGGTAATCGTCCTGCATGTCCGGCGTGAGCACTTCGAACATCAGCCCGTTCTCGATCCACAGCTCGACGACGTCGAACACGCCGCCGCGCGAGCAGGGCACGGTGCGCCAGCCTTCGCGCGCGCCGATCGCGAGGATTTCGTCGAGCGTGCGCTCGGTCACGATGGCCAGGTGGAAGCAGGCGTAGGGGCGTGGCGCCGCGTCCGGATGCGGGCGCGCCATGCCGTCTCCCGTGCCCGGTGCGATGGGTAGCGTGTGCGGATAGACCTCGACCATGGAACCGCGCGCATCGCCGGCCATGGCGACCCAGGCGCCCGGCCAGGGCGGAAAGCGGAACGATTGTCCGCTCCAGATCTCGGCGATGACGGCGGCGACGCGCTCGGGTTCGCGCGCGGGAATGGAAGCGTGGAAGATCATGGTTATCCTCGATCGGTAGCGGTGGATGCCAGGTTGGCGACGATGCGCACGCCCGCCCTCCCGGCCCTGCGGCCGGCATTGCCGAGGTAATTCGCGAGCACGGCCCAGGCCGGGACGAATCCCAGCTGCTGCTCGAGTGCACAGCGCGCGGCGCCCACGACGCAGCGCTCGATCTTGTCGAGCAAGGTGCCGGGCCGGGTGTGCGTTCCGGTGGTTGACGTGTCCATGACGGCCATGTTGGCAGATGGTTGCAAGACCGTCATGCCCCACCGGTGGGGGCATCGCGATGACTGGAACGCCCTTTGGAATGAAAAAAAGCAGCCGAAGCTGCCTTTTGTGTGATGCCGGCATTTGGTGGGCACCCCGTGCCCACCATGCGCATTTACCACCACATGCCGTAGATGGTGGCCAGCACCACGCAGATGACGGCCGAGCCGAGGGCGAACGCGCCGTCGACCTTGAACAGCCTGGTGTCGACGATCAGCGCCTTGACCTTGCCGCGGGCGAACACGGTGCTCAGCAGGACCATGCCGGCGACGACCAGCCAGAACACGATGAACATGCGGTCCAGGAACGGGATCTCGTAGACGCCCGAACCATTGTCGTGGGCGAAGCCGATCGGCGCGAGCACCGACAGGTCCACCATCCCCGGCAGGAACTTCAGGATGATCGAGAACACCAGKCCACCGACGGTCGCGAACATCGCGGCGCTCGACGTCGTCTTTTTCCAGAAGAAGCCCAGCAGGAACATCGCGAGGATGCCCGGCGAGACGAAGCCAGTGTATTCCTGGATGTACTGGAAGCCACCCTTCTTGTCGATGCCCATCAGCGGGGCGATCAGGACGGCCAGCAGCATCGACACGACGACGGTCACGCGGCCGATCCACACCATTTTCTTCTCGCTGACGTCCGGATGCAGGCGCTTCTGGTAGATGTCCAGCGTGAAGATGGTGGCGATCGAGTTGGCCTTGCCGGCCAGCGAGGCGACGACGGCGGCCGTCAGCGCGGCGAACGCGATGCCTTTCAGGCCCGACGGCAGCAGTGCCAGCAGCGTGGGATAGGCGCGGTCCGGATTCAGCTCGCCGCCGACGCGCATCGAGTCGCCCAGCACGCCGGAGCGGTCCAGTGCGAATGCGGCGATACCCGGCATGACGACGATCATCGGCATCACCAGCTTCAGGAACGCGGCGAACAGCAGGCCTTTGCGGGCGGTCGGCAGGTCGGCGCCCAGGGCGCGCTGCGTGATGTACTGGTTGCAGCCCCAGTAGTTCAGGTTGACGATCCACATGCCGCCGATCAAGGTCGACAGGCCCGGCAGGTCCATGTAGTTCTTGTTGTCGCGGCCCAGCACCATTTCGAAGTGGTCGCGCGTGGTGTTGTACAGCGTCGAGAAACCCTGCAGCGCACCGTGGCCGTTGCCGAGTTTGGCGACGAGGTCCAGCGCCAGCCACGTGGTCACGAGGCCGCCGATGACGAGGCAGGTCACCTGGATGACGTCGGTGTAGCCGATGACCTTCATGCCGCCCAGCGTGATGATGGCGGCGAAGAYGGCCAGGAACAGCATGCAGGGCAGCACGCCGATGCCGGTGACGCTGCCGATGGCCAGCGCGCCCAGGTACAGGATCGAGGTCAGGTTGACGACGACGTACAGGCCGAGCCAGAACAGTGCCATCGTCGTGGCGACGGCCTTGCCGTAGCGCTGTTCGAGGAACTGGGGCATCGTGTAGATGTGGTTCTTCAGGTAGACGGGCATGAAGAACACGGCGACGATGACGAGGGTGGCGGCGGCCATCAGTTCGTACACGGCGATGGCCATGCCGATGCGGAAGCCCGAGCCGCTCATGCCGATGAACTGCTCGGCGGAGATGTTGGATGCGATCAGCGATGCGCCGATGGCCCACCAGGTGAGCGAGCCTTCGGCCAGGAAGTAGTCGTGCGATGCGGAGGTATTCGCGCTTTTYTTGCGCCGGTAGACCCAGAGGCCATAGCCGGCGACGACSAYGAAGTACACGAGGAAGACAATAGAGTCGAGGCTGGAGATCAGGTTCATGAGAGTGTCTCGTTTGTCGGATTGCGCCTCGGATGAAGCGTAAATCCGCTGGTTGTTATATCGTCCACCGACGCCGGCAACTGCCTGAATGCTGCCGTTTTGCACGGTCGTCGAGCTTCCAATTTACGAGAGATTATCGGAAACGGGGAAGAAATGCTATTGCGAAATGTACTTTTTGCCTACTTTTATAACACTTTTTGTTTGCGCAAACATCTTGGCGCTGCAGGAAATGGAAGGAGTGCGGACGGCGCCTGAAAAGCGCTGTCCGCACGAGAGGAAACAGGGGATAAACAGCCATGTGGCGCCGGTCGGCGCCACGCAGGAAAGGCTCAGGCGACGACGAGCGCCCTGGTGTCGGAAACGTGGTGCGAGGCGCCGTTCAGTTTGAACACGCTGACCAGGTGATCGAGTGTCGCGGCCTGTTCGTGCAGGCTGTGGGCGGCCGTCGCGGCCTGTTCGACGAGGGCGGCATTCTGGTGGGTCACGCCGTCCATCTGGGTGATCGCCTGGTGTACCTGCTGGATGCCGGCGCTCTGCGCGCGGCCGGCATGGCTGATCTCGACCATCAGCTCGTGCATTCTCTGCACGGTCTGCAGCACCTCGCGCATGGTGGTCCCGGCTTCCGACACGAGGCCTGCACCGCTCTCGACCTGCTGCACGGACGCGCCGATCAGTTCCTTGATTTCCCTGGCGGCGGCGGCCGAACGCTGGGCGAGGGTGCGCACCTCGCCCGCGACGACGGCGAAACCGCGGCCCTGTTCGCCGGCGCGCGCCGCTTCCACGGCCGCGTTCAGCGCGAGGATATTGGTCTGGAAGGCGATGCCGTCGATGACGGCGATGATGTCGACGATCTTTTGCGACGAGGCGTGGATCGATCCCATCGTGTCGACGACGCGCGCCACGGCGGTGCTGCCCTGCTGGGCGACGCCGGCCGCCGTGTCGGCGAGGGCATTGGCCTGGCTCGCGTGTTCGGCATTATTGCGCACGGTCGCCGTCAGCTCTTCCATCGAGGCCGCCGTCTGCTGCAGGGCGCTGGCCTGCTGCTCGGTGCGCGAGGACAGGTCCATGTTGCCGGCGGTGATCTGCGTCGAGGCGCTGGAGATCGTGTCGGTGGCGGCGCGCACGTTGCCGACGATGTGCGCCAGGTTGGCCTGCATGGTCTTCATCGACGCGAGCAGGCTGCTGTCGTCGCCGGAGCGCGTCTGCACGTCCATCGACAGGTCGCCGGCCGCGATGTGGCGGACGATGTCGGTCGCGTAATCCGGCTCGCCGCCCAGGCGGCGCATCAGCCAGCGCGTGAGCAGCGTGGCGCCCGCGGCGCCCAGCAGTACGCTGCCGCAGATGAGCATGATGATCAGTGCACGCGATTCCTCGTAGCGGCGCGTGCCGTCGGCGGCAGCGTTGCGGCCGCCTTCGGTATACATGTCGACGACCTTGTCGACGTTGCCGCGCAGCGCCACGATCAGCTTGTTCGATTCGCCACGGATCAGCTGTTTGGCCAGCACGTCGTCGTTTGCATGCGCGGCGGCGCGCACCTTCACGGATTCGGCCATGTAGCGCTGCCAAAGGTCGAGGAATTCCGCATAAGCCTGCTTTTCTTCCGGCGACTCGAGCAGCTTGACGTAGTCGTCCTGCATGCGCTTCAGGTCGGCGAGGTCCTGCTCGATCACCTTGTCGTACTTGTCCATCTCGGACGGCTCGGTGGAAATGATGTATTGCAGCTCGCGCGTGCGGATGCGGGCGACTTGCGACTTGATGTCTTCGATGAGGCGGATGCCCGGCATCCAGTGCGCCGACAGGCGTTGCGTCGATTCGCTGACCTTGGACAGTTCACGGATGGAAATGAGGCCGACCAACACGGTCAGTGCAAGGACGGCGGCGAATGTGATGCCCAGCTTGCTGGCCAGGCGGAGTCGGTAGAACCAGTTCATCGGCAAAGTTTCAAATTAAGACGGTGGCAAAAAGTGAGGATTCCAACCAATCAATGATACCCGACATTCAATCTTTACGTAAGGCAATATCCTCATAAAGTTATTCGCTTAGTCAACTATATTGTTACGAATGTACGCTGCCCAGCGGTAACGTGCGCGGGCCTGCATGATGGCCAGCCTATACTGCGTAGGCCTGTTGTTCCGGAACTGTGCCGGACCATTCGAACCCGCATTGACACATCGATGGCGCCACCGTTTTCACGTCCCGCGGCCCTGTTCATCAAACTGATCCTGTTGGGTCTGGTAGTGGGCGCCGCGGCCTGGATCGCGCTGGCGCGCTGGACAATGACGCCTCGCAACGTGACCTACGCCCCGGTAGCCCAACCCATTCCGTTCAGCCACAAGCACCACGTGGCCGACGACGGGATCGATTGCCGCTATTGCCACACGTCGGTGGAGAACTCCGCCACGGCCGGGATGCCCTCGACGTCCGTCTGCCTCAGCTGCCACTCGCAGCTCTTCCTCGATTCGCCGGTACTGGCACCTCTCCACGAAAGCGCGCGCACGGGCAGGCCGATCCACTGGGTGCGCGTGCACGACCTGCCGGACTTCGTCTATTTCGAACACGACATCCACGTGAGCAAGGGCGTCGCCTGCATCGAGTGCCACGGCCGCGTGGACCAGATGCCCATCACGTGGCGCACCGCGGCGCTGGACATGCAATGGTGCCTGCGCTGCCACCGCGACGCGCCCGACCATGTGCGGCCGCTGAACCAGGTGTTGTCGATGGCGCCGCAAAAGCCGCTCACGCCGGACGAGGTGCGCCAGCTGAACCGGCTATACCATTTGCGCGATGCCCAGGCGCTGACCAATTGCTCGACCTGTCACCGATGACGCACGCCGGCCGCCCCATTATTCCGATCTTCGAGGACGAGCCGGCCCGGCGCCGCTTCCTGAAGCTGATGGCCGCGTCCGCGGCGCTGGCCGGCGCCGGCTGCAGCGGGCCGCCGTCCGAGCCCATCGTCCCCTATGTCACCATGCCGGAGCAGGGCGTGCCGGGCCTGCCCATGTTCTACGCCACCGCATTCGTACGGCGCGGACTGGCGCATGGCGTGCTCGTGGAATCGAACATGGGACGGCCGACGAAGGTCGAGGGTAATCCCGACCATCCCGTGGGCGCCGGCGCCACCGACGTGTTCGCGCAGGCGTCGATCCTGCAGTTGTGGGACCCGGACCGTTCGCAGGCCGTGTTCCGCGGCGAGGAGATGTCGACCTGGAGCGCGTTCGAGGGCGCGCTGCAGGCGCGCCGTCCCCGCTTCGAGCGCGATGGCGGCGCTGGCTTGCGCATCCTGACCGGCACCGTCACGTCGCCCACGCTGGCGCGTCAGCTGGACGCGTTGCGCCGGCGCCTGCCGGACATGCGCTGGCACGCATGGGATCCGCTGCACGACGATGGCGCGGCGGCGGCAGGCCGGCTCGCATTCGGCCGTGCCCTCGATCCTTTGTACCATCTGGATGCGGCACGCGTCGTGCTGGCGCTCGACGCCGACCTGTTCGGCGCGCTGCCCGGCAGCCTGGCGCACGCGCGGGCGTTCACGGCACCGCGCCGACTGGGGGCGCGCGCCGGCGCCAACCGCCTGTACGTGCTGGAAGCGACGCCGACCCTCACCGGCGCCTACGCCGACGCGCGCCTGGCCCGCACCCCGCACGAGATCGAGGCCGCGTTGTGGCGCATCGCCGCGCGCCTGGGGGCCGCGCCGGATGCGGGCCGCGCGGCCGATCCCCAACTGGACCGCTGGGAAACGGCCGTCGCGCAGGCGCTGGCAGGCGCCCGCGGCCATGCGCTCGTCGTCGCCGGACCGACGTTGGGCCCGGGCGCCCGCGCGCTGGCATATGCCTTGACCCGGCATCTGAACGCGGGCACGGACGGTCCGCTGGCCTTCATCGATCCGGTGGAACAGAGTCCCCTGGAGCACGGCGCTTCGCTCGCCGCGCTGGCCGACGACATGCGCGCCGGCCGCGTCGACACCCTCATCATGCTCGACGCGAACCCGGCCTACGATGCGCCGGCCGACATCGACTTCGCCGCGCTGCTGCAGCGGGTCCCGTTGAGTGCCCACCTGGGCCTGTATCGCGACGAGACGGCGCGCGCAGCCGGCTGGCACCTGCCGATGGCGCACTGTTACGAAGCATGGAGCGACGCCCGCGCCCACGAGGGCACGGCCACGATCGTGCAGCCGCTGATCGCCCCGCTGTACGGCGGCCGCTCCGCGCACGAGATCCTGGCGCTGCTGGCCGGTGCGGACAACCGCGATGGCCACGCCATCGTGCGCGCGACGTGGACGGGGCCGGGGACCGAGGCGGACGAACGCGCGTGGCGCGCCGGCCTGCGCCGGGGCATCGTCGACGGCAGTACGGCGCGTCCCGTCGCGGCACCGGTCATCCAGGCGGTGGCGCATATGGACGCGCCGGCGCCGACACCGGCGCCGCTCGTCGCCGTGTTCTCTCCCGACCCGGCCGTCGATGGCGGCGCATTCGCCAACAACGCCTGGCTGCAGGAATTGCCGCGGCCCCTGACGTCGCTCACGTGGGACAACGCGGCCCTCGTCGGCCCGGACACCGCGCGGCGCGCCGGCCTCGCCGATGGCGCCGTCGCGCGCCTGCGCGTGGACGGGCGCGCGGTCGAGGCGCCGGTGCTCGTCGTGGCCGGCC
>NZ_JBFUDR010000037.1:0-31754 GCF_056404615.1 Massilia sp. P2_C2
GCCCGGTGCCGCGGTCGCAGGCGTGCTGCCGTTCGGCGCTGCGGCCGGCGCCGAAGCGCCGGGCGCCGCTGCGCTGGCACTCGGTCCCGGCACGGAAATCAGCGGTACGGACGGGCTCTGCAGCGGCTCGACGGAGCTGCCATTGGCCGTCTCGACGGCGGCGCCGTTCGCGGCAGGCGCGGCCACGCCATTGTTCGTGGTCTCGCTGTGCGGGCCGCCCGGCACGATGCCGAAGTGCCAGGCCGCCGCCGCCGCGGCCACGACGACAACGACGGCACCGGCGATCCAGCCCAGCGGCAAGCCGGAACGCTTGCCATGGCTCGGGAATTTCGATTGGGAGAACGAGGCAGGGGTCGGACGGCGGTTCGCCGTGACGGCGCTCGTATCGGGCGCGGGCTCGGTCTCCATGGCGATCTGGGCCACCAGCGGGGCCGGATCGACCTTCACCAGCTTGGCATAGGCCCGCACGAAGCCGCGGGTCACGGCCGGGCTCGGTAGCGACGCGTAGTCGCCCGCCTCCAGGGCGATGACCTGGCGCACGGCCAGTTTCAGCTGGTCGGCCACCTGTTCGACGGACCAGCCCATCGCCTCGCGCTGTGCGGCCAGGACCCGGCCGGGAATGCCGTGCACTGGCGGTTGGTTGTCGGGCGTCGCCGGCTGATCTGCACGCTCGGAACTCATTATCGTTGTCTCACTCACTAAATGCACCGCGCTCGAAGGCCGCGTACTCGGGCGAGCCGGGGAAGCGCTTGCGCAACTGCGCCGCCAGCGATGCTTCCATGACCCGGTCGCCGAGCATGTGCTTGACCCGGATGGCCAGCCACAGCACGTCGGCCGACAGCGTGTCGAGCTTCGCTGTCTCCGTCAGGCGGTTAATGAAAAACCCGGCGCGAGAATAATCGCGCCGCTCGAAATATACCCGGGCCAGGCCGGCGCTCGTGGCCGGCAGGTCGGGATCGTAACGCAAGGCATCGAGCAGATAGCGCTCGGCCGCGTCGACACTCTTCAACTTCAGGCTGCAATTGCCCGCGTTGACCATGGCCTTGACGGGCGACGCGTAGTTCGGATTCTTCAGCGCGCTCTCGAAATACGTCATTGCCTCGGCCGGCTTGCCGCCGCCATCGCACAGGAACAGCCCGTAGTTGTTGGACAGGTCCGGATTGCGCGGCGCCAGGCGCAGCGCGTGCCGGTAGTTTTCGTCGGCCAGGGCATTTTCTCCCATCGCCGTGTAGATCAGGGCGCGCACGCCATACGCGTCGGCATACTCCGGGTTGGCGGCGATGGCCTGCTTCACCTCGTCCAGCGCGATGTCGTACTTGCGTTCCCGGTAATAGCCCACCGCCAGTTGCAGGCGGATCTGGGCGCGTTTTTCCGCGGCCGTCTGGTCGGACAGCGTCTTGAGCTCGCGCGTATCACCTGCCAGCCCGCCGTTGCCGGCACAGGCCGACAGCAGCAGGGGCAGAGCGAGCGCGCAGGCCAGGCGTCCGGACAGCCGCGGCATCAGGAGGCGATCTCCACGATCTTGCCGAAGTTCGGGCCGAACTTCTGCTCGAGTTTTCGTTGATACTCAGCCATCTTGCTCATGCGTTCAGCAACGCGGGTACGGTCCTTGACCTCGCCCGCCAGCTGGCCGCAGGCAGCGTCGATGTCGTCGCCGCGCGTCTTGCGGATCGTCGTCACGAGCCCGGCATCCATCAGGATCTGGGCGAAGGCCTTGATGCGCGGGTTCTTCGAGCGCACGAGGCCGGATTCCGGGAACGGGTTGAACGGAATCAAGTTGAACTTGCACGACACGCCGACGACCGGATCGTTGACGAGGGCGATGAGTTCGCGGGCATGCTCGTCCGTGTCGTTGACGCCGTCCAGCATGCAGTATTCGAACGTGATGAAGTCGCGCGGAGCGAATTCCAGGTAGCGCTTGCACGCGGCCAGCAGTTCGCGCAGCGGGTATTTCTTGTTCAGGGGGACGAGCATGTCGCGCAGCGGATCGTTCGAACCGTGCAGCGACACCGCCAGCGCCACCGGGCATTCCTGGCTGAGCTTGTCCATGTTCGGCACGACGCCCGACGTCGACACGGTCACGCGGCGGCGCGACAGGCCGTAGGCGTTATCGTCCAGCATCAGCTTCAGCGCGGTGACGGTCGGATCGAAGTTCAGCAGCGGCTCGCCCATGCCCATCATGACGACGTTCGTGATCTGGCGCTCGCCCTTCGGCCCCGGCTCGATGCCTTTCGTGCGGCGCAGTTCGAACTCGGCCATCCACAGCTGGCCGATGATCTCGGCGACGGTGAGGTTGCGGTTGAAACCCTGCTTGCCCGTCGAGCAGAAGCGGCAGTTGACGGCGCAGCCGGCCTGCGTGGAGATGCACAGCGTGCCGCGGGTCTCTTCCGGGATGAACACGGTCTCGACGGCATTGCCATTGCCCACGTCCACGAGCCACTTGCGGGTGCCGTCGCTGGACGTGTGGTCGCTGATGATGGCGGGCGAGCGGACTTCGGCACGCGTCTTGAGTTTTTCGCGCAGCGACTTGGCCAGATCCGTCATGTCGTCGAAATTGGCGACGCCGAACTGGTGGATCCAGCGCTGCAGCTGTTTGGCGCGAAACGGCTTCTCCCCCAACTCGGCGCAGTAAGCGACGAGCTGCGCGGGATCGAAGTCCAGCAAGTTGGTGAGAGTTGCCATGATTGAATCCTGTGCCTTCAAAATAAGTCCCGCCCGCCGGGGCCTGGCGCATGGCGACAGGCGAGCAGGGCGAGCGGGATATTGCGATGTTAAGCCAGCTTGCGCTGCTCAACGAAAAAAAATTTGCTACGAAACCTTACGCTTTGGTAGGTGTTTGATGCCGGGGGCATCAAACACGCGTGTCTACCATACAATCAACGCGAGTAGACGTTCAGTGCCGGGAAATAGTAAGCGATCTCGACAGCGGCGGTCTCGGCAGCGTCCGAACCGTGCACGGCGTTGGCGTCGATCGAGTCAGCGAAGTCGGCGCGGATGGTGCCCTTTTCAGCCTTCTTCGGATCGGTTGCGCCCATCAGGTCGCGGTTCTTGGCAATCGCGCCTTCGCCTTCCAGCACCTGGATCATGACCGGGCCCGACACCATGAAGTCGACCAGATCCTTGAAGAACGGACGCTCTTTGTGGACGGCATAGAAACCTTCGGCTTCGGCGCGCGACAGCTGGGCCATACGGGCAGCGACGATCTTCAGGCCAGCGCCTTCGAAACGGCTGTAGATTTGGCCGATTACGTTTTTAGCGACTGCGTCAGGTTTGATGATCGACAGGGTGCGTTCGATTGCCATTTAAAAACTCCAATAAAAAGAAAGGTTTAAATCGAGATTTGAGAACTCAATCAACCTTCGATTTTACCATACATCCGGGCGCCTCGAAAAACCGTCGCGAGCGGCCGCGGATTGGCCGGGGCACGCAGCCCGAGAAGCGCAGCTGTACGAGTAGTACAGCGAGCATCGCAGGCCGGATCCGCAACGCGCAACAGGTTTTTCGACGCGTCCGGCCGCCGCCCCCCCATATTGCGCCTATGCGGCCGGGGATGATAGAGTGACATCGATGAGACCTCGTCCATATGGGCGGCGCGGGCCGGAGCTTATGCAAGACTTAAAACTGCGTTTCCGGCACACGTTCCCCTGTTGAAGACGGGGCCAGTCCCCATATGGGGAGCAAAGCGATTTCTTCCAACGGAGGCATTATGATTCCCAGCCTGCAGAAAACCTACGACGTCTCGGCCATCCGCGCCACCCGTCACCGCGTGCTGCGCAATACCTACTGGCTGCTGGCGCTGTCCATGGTCCCGACGGTGTTCGGCGCCTGGATCGGCCTGCAAATGGCCCTGCCGATCTTTGCTGGCGGCATGGGCGTGCTGCTCTTCCTCGCCATCGCGTTCGGCTTCATCTTCGCGATCGAGAAGACCAAGAACTCGGCGGCGGGCGTGCCGATCCTGCTCGGCTTCACGTTCTTCATGGGCCTGTGGTTGACCCCGCTGCTGCGCTACACGCTCGGCTTTTCGAATGGCGGCACCCTGATCATGACGGCGTTCGCCGGCACGGCCGCCGTGTTCGCCACGATGGCGACGATCGCGACCGTGTCCAGGCGTGACTTCTCGGGCATGGGCAGCTGGCTGTTCGCCGGCGCCGTCGTCGTGATCCTGGCCGGCCTGGCCAACGTGTTCCTGCACCTGCCGGCGCTGATGCTGGTGGTATCGGTGCTCGCGATGGCGATCTTCTCGGGCTTCATCCTGTTCGACGTGAACCGGATCGTGAACGGCGGCGAGACGAACTACATCAGCGCGACGCTGGCCATCTACCTGGACATCTACAACGTGTTCACCAGCCTGCTGCAACTGCTGGGCATCGGGTTTGGTAACCGCGACTGATACCGGCGCGATGCAATGACGAGCCGGCCTGCGGGCCGGCTTTTATATTGTCAGAACCGAACGGCACTGCGTACAATATCCGTTCGCTTTCGATCCTATCCCCCATGTCCCGTAGCCTGGTCCACGTATTGCTGTCGCTGCTGCTGCTCATTACGCAGCAGCTGTCGCTCGGCCACGGCTATACGCACTGGGCCGAGATCGACGAGGCGGTCGTCCAGCAGGCGGCGGCTGCGACCGGCGAGGACGATGACGATGGCAGCGACAAGCTGCCCAAGCCCGGCCTGCACGACCTGTGCGGCCAGTGCGCGGCCAGTGCCCAGATCGCTTTCGCGCTGCCGACCACGCTGCGCCAGTTCGTTCCCGCCGCGCTGGCTTACGCGGCCCCGACCGTTCCCGACACCCCGGGCATCTGCCTGCTGGCCACCTGCCCGTTCCAGTCGCGCGCCCCTCCCCAGGCTTGAATAACGCATCCCGTGTTGATCCGCACCGCCCGGCCCGTCCCGGCGGTGCGCGCCGTTATCCATCCGCTTGAGGTTGTAAAACTTATGAATATCCAACGTACGCTGCTCGCCAGCGCGCTCCTGCTCGCCTTCCACCCCGCCCTCCGCGCGGCCGATGACCAACAGACCATCAACGAAGGCAAGATCCAGCAAGTCGTCGTCACGGCGAGCCCGCTGCGCAATGGCGAAGGCGACCAGATCCTGACCCCGGCGAAAGTGCTCGCCGGCGACGAATTGCGCGACAAGGTCGGCAGCTCGCTGGGCGAGACACTGCAGAACGAACTGGGCGTATCCGCATCCGCGTTCGGCGCCGGGGCATCGCGCCCCATCATCCGCGGCATGGAAGGTTCGCGCGTGAAAATGCTGGAGAACGGCATGGCGACGTCGGACGTGTCCGGCCTGTCGAACGACCATGCCGTCGCAGCGGAAGGCGCCGTGGCGCGCCAGATCGAGATCCTGCGCGGCCCCGCCGCCCTGCTGTACGGCTCGGGCGCCATCGGCGGCCTCGTCAACGTCGTCAACGAACGTATCCCGACGGCGCTGGAGCCGAAGCTCACGGGCCAGGTCGAGACGCGCGCGAGCACCGTCGACGACGGCAAGAACCTGTCCGGCACGCTGGACGGCGCCGTCGGCAAGTTCGGCCTCCACATCGACGGCAACATGCGCAACACGGACGACTACCAGATCCCCGACCTGCGCGTGCTGAACGATCCGACGTCGCGCATGAACCGGCTGCCGAATGCCGACACGCGCGAACGCAACATCGGCGTGGGCGGTTCGTACATCGACGACTGGGGCTATGCAGGCCTGTCGGCATCGCACCTGACGAATTTCTATGGCATCCCGACGAACGAGGGATCGCACATCGACCAGCGCCAGAACCGCTACGACTTCGACAGCGTCGTCAAGAACCCGCTGGACGGCTTCGAAAGCGCGCGCGTCAAGGCCGGCTATACGGATTACCACCACGCGGAACTGGACGACGGCGTGCCGGCGACGCTGTTCTCGAACAAGTCGTTCGAGTCGCGCATCGAGCTCACGCACAAGCCGCTGACCGGCCTCGGCCTGCGCGGCACATTCGGCATCCAGACGGAAAACACGCATTTCTCGGCGCTGAGCGCGGAAGGCGGCCCGGACACGGTGCCCGTCACGCATTCGACGACGCAGGCCGCGTTCCTCGTCGAGGAGTGGAGTTCGGGCCCGCTGCGCTGGAACGCGGGCGTGCGTTACGAGAACGTCGACCGCAAGCCGGTCAGCAACAAGGAACGCAGCTTCGACCTGGGCTCGGGCTCGATCGGCGCGCTGTGGCCGTTCACCAAGGGCTATTCGTTCGGCGCCACGCTGTCGTACGCCCAGCGCGCGCCCGCGACCGAGGAGCTGTATTCCGGCGGCCCGCACGACGCCACGCTGACGTTCGACGTCGGCGACCCGGACCTGCACAAGGAAATCTCACGCAACATCGAACTGTCGCTGCAAAAGACGAGCGGCCTGATGCGCTGGCGCCTGAACGCTTACCGCAACAATGTCAACAATTTCATCTACGGCCACGTCACGGATGCCACGTTCGACGAGGACGGCAACCCGGGCGGCGACTTCCGCCAGCGCCTGTTCCAGCAGGCGAAGGCGCACATCCAGGGCGCAGAAGCGGAAATGACGTGGAACCAGATCGGCATGGGCTGGAACGGGCGCGTGTTCGCGGACACGTCGCGCGGCTACCTCGACGATGCCGGCAACCTGCCCCTGCAGCCAGCCGACCGCCTCGGCGCCTCGATCGGCTACCGCCAGCCGCACTGGCGCACCAACCTCGAGTGGATTCATGCGCGCGGCCAGGACCGCCTGGCCGCTTTCGAGACGACGCCGTCCCCGGCCTACAACCAGGTCGATGCCAACCTCTCGTACACGCAAAAGCTCGACAAGACGGACCTGACGTATTTCGTTTCGGCGAAGAACTTGCTGAACGAAGACATCCGGCTGTCGACGTCGCTGCTGAAGGATATTGCGCCGCTGCCAGGGCGGAACATCACGTTCGGGGTGCGCGCGAAGTTCTAAGTGTCTCCCGTGCGCCGTGGCGGCGACACAATGGTTATACTGTTGCCATCAAACTTATTCCGGATGGCAGTGCGTTTTTCACCACATAGTGGTCCCGGGGAGATATTTCTCTCTCCGGGCGCCAACGGAATTTCTCGCGCGGAAAATGTATTTTTTTTTACGTCTGCTCCAGCTTATGCTTTTGCGCATAAAATGACCGCTTTAGGACCCGGAAGCGATCAGTATGGAAGCGGCGACGCGCGACTTTCATCTCCTTGGCAGTACCGGCGCGGTTCGCGCCGGCTACCACGTTCATGACTGGTCGGTATCCCCGCTCGGCCCGCCGGACCGGTGGAGTCCCGCATTGCGCAATGCGGTCAGCCTCATCCTCGAGTCCGAATTCCCCATGTATCTCGCCTGGGGGCCGCAGCTGGCGCTGCTCTACAATGCCGCATTCATCCCATTGCTCGACGGGACGCATCCCGCGTCRCTCGGCCGCCCGCTGGCCCAGGTCTGGCCCGACCGCTGGTCCGGCCTGAAACCCCTCGTCGAACGTGCACTCTCCGGGCACGCCACGTATGGCGAAGACGTGCCCAGCCCCATCGACCGCAACGGCCAGCCGTACAGCGCCTGGTTCACGCTCGCCTACTCGCCCGTGCGCGACGATGCCGGCACGGTGCGCGGCGTGCTGTGCGTGACGAGCGAGACCACGCAGCGGGTCCAGCTCGAACGGCGGCATGCCGTGCAGCTGCAGGTAGTGGACAGCCTGCGCCGCCTGCACCACCCGTCCGACATCATCGAATCGGCGTGCACCCTGCTCGGCAAGCACCTGGAACTCGAGCACGCCTGCTATGTCGAAACGGACGAGGAAGACGGCAGCTTCGAAGTGATGCACGACTGGGCCCGCGACGCCGTCAGCCCGCTGGTCGGCCGCCGCGCCCGCCTCGACGACTTCGGCCCGCAGGCCCTGGCCCTGCTGCGCACGGGCTCGCCGCTGGCCGTACGCGACGCCACGGCCGACCCGCGCCTGCCCGCCAGGGGCGACCGTTATGCGGCGGCCGGCGCGCGCGCCATCCTCGTGGTGCCCAAGATCCGTCGCGGCCAGCTGGTGGCGGCCCTCGTCGGCTATTGCACCTTGCCGCGCGACTGGGACGAGGAAGCCCAGCGCCTCGCCACCGATATCGCCGAGCGCAGCTGGGAAGCGCTCGACCGCGTGCGCGCCGAGCAGGCGTTGCGCGACGCCGTCGCGCGCCAGACCACGTTGCTGGACAWGAACGAATTCCGGCTGGAAGTCTCGGACCTGCTGCGCCGCCTGAACGATCCGGCCCAGATCTTCACCCAGACGGGCGCCATGCTGGGCCGCTTCCTGCAGGCCAGCCGCGTGCTGTACGGCGACTACGACGCCGACAAGCAACTGGTCACCTTCCATTCGAATTACACGGACGGCATCGTCGCCGAGCTGAACGGCACCTTCCCCGCCGCCCTGTTCGGCATCGCGAATTTCGCCTCGCTGGCCCACGCCACGTGGGTCTCGAGCGACCTGCAGCGCGATCCGCGCACGAGCGGCGCCGAAATCTGGCCGAACTATGCCGCGCTGCAGATCCGCTCGGGCGTCGTCGTGCCGCTGCACCGCAGCGGCGCGCTGACGTCCTGCCTGTTCATCAATGACAACCWGCCGCGCGTGTGGAGCGCCGACATCGTGCGCCTGATCGAGGACGTGGCCGAGCGCGCCTGGAGCGCCGTCGAGCGCGTGCGCGCGGAAGACGCGCTGCGCCTCGCCGACCGCCGCAAGGACGAATTCCTGGCCATGCTGGCGCACGAGTTGCGCAACCCGCTGGCCCCGATCTCGGCCGCCGCCCAGTTGCTGAACATGGGCCCGCCCGACACGCTGCGCGTGGAGCGCACGAGCGCCATCATCGCGCGCCAGGTGGCGCACATGACGGGCCTGATCGACGATTTGCTGGACGTCTCGCGCGTCACCCGCGGCCTGGTCGTGCTGACGCGCGAGGAAGTCGACCTGCGCCGCGTGATCACCGATGCCGTCGAACAGGTGCGCCCGCTGATCGAGGCGCGCCGACACGAGCTGGCGCTGCACCTGCCGACGGAGCCGGCCATCGTCGAGGGCGATCCGAAGCGGCTGGTGCAGGTCATTGCGAATCTCCTGAACAATGCCGCCAAATACACTCCCGAGGATGGCAGGCTGTCGGTCTGGATGGGGATCACGCCGGACCAGGTGCTCGTGAGCGTGTCCGACAACGGCATCGGCATCGCGGCCGAACTGCTGCCGACCGTATTCGACCTGTTCTCGCAGGCCGAGCGCACGCCCGACCGCTCGCAGGGCGGGCTGGGCCTCGGTCTCGCGCTCGTAAAAAGCCTCGTGGAACTGCACGGCGGTATGGTGACGGCGGCCAGCAACGGCCGCAACCTGGGCAGCGAATTCACGGTCCGCCTGCCGCGCCTGCACGGCACAACGGTCCCGGCCGGCGGATCGACGACCTGCGCGCCCCCGGCACCCGGCGCGGCACGCAGCCTCTCGTTGATGCTGGTCGACGACAACGTCGACGCGGCCATGACCCTGGGCCTGCTGCTGGAATCCGGCGGCCATCAGGTGACGGTGATGCATGACCCGGGCGATGCCCTGGAACAGGCAGCGCAGACGCATTACGACGCCTTCCTGCTCGACATCGGCCTGCCCGGCATGAACGGCTACGAACTGGCGCGCCGGCTGCGCGCGCTGCCCGACTGCGCGGAGGCGACGCTCGTCGCGATCACGGGCTATGGCCAGCAGGCGGACCAGGCGAGCGCGACGTATGCCGGGTTCGACAGTTATTTCGTCAAGCCGGTGGATCCGGCGGGATTGTTTGCGCTGCTGGACCGGGTCGCCATACGGTAGCCGTAGGGTGGGCACCCCGTGCCCACGCGAACGCCACCGTTACGCGAACGTCACGCGTGGGCACAGGGGTGCCCACCCTACCGATCATTCCGCGACTTGGGGCGCGTTGAACTCGCGCGGCTGGAAATCGTCGACGAGTTCGAACACGCCGATCGATTCCACGTGCGACGTATGCGGGAACATGTTCGCCACGCCCGCCTTCTTCAATACATACCCCGCGCGATGCGTGAGGATGCCGGCGTCGCGCGCCAGGGTGGACGGGCTGCACGACACGTACACGATCCGGCGCGGCATCAGTTCCGGATTCGTCAGGCGCAGCTCGGCCAGCGCGACGGCCAACGCGACGGCGCCGTCGCGCGGCGGGTCGACCAGCATGCGGTCGAATTTGCCCAGCGCGACCAGGTCGTCCTTCGTGACCTCGAACAGGTTACGCGTATAAAACGTCGTCTTGTCGGCCAGCCCGTTGGCGCGGGCATTTTCCAGCGCGCGCGTCGTCAGCGCCGTGCTGCCTTCGATCCCGACGACCTCGCGCGCCTGCGTCGCCAGCGGCAGGGTGAAGTTGCCGAGGCCGCAGAACAGGTCGGCCACGCGGTCCGTCGGCTGCACCTCCAGCAGGCCCAGCGCCTTGTGTACGAGCAGGCGGTTGATCTGGTGGTTCACCTGCGTGAAATCGGTCGGCTTGAACGGCATCSTGATGCCGAATTCCGGCAGCGAGTAATACAACTCCCTGTAGTTAGTCCCATCCTTGGGCGGATAGTAAGGCGCCGCCGTGTCCGGCCCTTTCGGCTGCAGCCACCACTGGATATTCCACTGGTCCGCGAACGCCTTCACGAGCGTCTCGTCGGCCGGCGTCAGGGGCGCCATGATGCGCAGCACGAGCACGGTGGTTTCCTCGCCGACGGCGATCTCGATCTGCGGCATCTGCTGGTAGATCGACAGCGCGCCCACCAGTTCGCGCAGCGGCACGAGCATCGCGGACAGGTGGTCCGGCAGGATCTCGCAACTCGTCATGTCGGCCACGTACGACGAATGGCGCTCGTGGAAGCCGACCAGCACCGTGCCCTTCTTGGCCACGTAGCGCACCGACAGGCGCGCGCGGTAGCGGTAGTCCCACGTCGGGCCGTACATCGGGCGCATGATGTTCTCGGCCTTCGTCTTCCCGATATGCCACAGGTTGTCTTCCAGAACGCGCTGCTTCATCGCGACCTGGGCCGACGGCTCCAGGTGCTGCATCGAACAGCCGCCGCAGTGCCAGAAGTGCGGGCACTTCGGCTCGACGCGCATCGAGGACGCCTTCTGCAGCGTGACCATGCGACCCGATTCCCAGTTCTTCTTCTTGCGCAGGGTCTCGAAGCTGACGCGCTCGCCCGGCAGCGCGCCTTCGACGAAAATCACTTTGCCTGGCGTGCCATCCTCGTTCTCCAGGTGGCCGACGCCGCGCGCCTCCATGTCGAGGGATTTGATGTTGATGAAGGTTTCTTGCATGGGCATAGAAGAAAGCAAAACGGGAAGACAGGCCGGCGGCCGCGCCGCCGTACCCTCATGGCCGTTCCGGCCAGCCGGGCATCATAGCAAGGAATCGCGGACGACGCCACGGGCGGCCATCGCCCGCTTCAGTTTGACGAGGGCTTCCTGCTGGATCTGGCGCACGCGCTCGCGCGTCACGCCCATCTCTTCGGCCAGTGTTTCCAGGGTGGCCGGGTCATCGTTATCGAGGCCGAAACGGCGCATCACGACGAGCCGCTGCTTGTCGGGCAGCTTTTGCAGCCAGTCGCGCACGAGCACCGTCATCTCGTGGTGTTCCGCGTGGGCGTCCGGGCTGACGTCGCCCTCGTCCGGCAGCATGTCCATCAGGCTGCTCTGCGGATCGTTGTCGAGCGGCGCGTCGAGCGACGTGGCGTGTTCGGACAGCGCCAGGATATCCTGCACTTCCTCCACCGGCCGGCCGACGAGGCTGGCGATGTCTTCCGCGCTCGCTTCCTTGCCGTCGTGGTGCTGGGCTTCCAGGTGATATTTGGCGCGCAGCACCTGGTTCAGCTCGCGCACCATGTGCACGGGCAGGCGCACGGTGCGGGCCTGGTTCATGATCGCGCGCTCGATGCTCTGGCGGATCCACCACGTCGCGTACGTGGAAAACCGGAAGCCGCGCTCCGGCTCGAACTTGTCGATCGCGCGCATGAGGCCGATGTTGCCTTCCTCGATGAGGTCGAGCAGCACGACGCCGCGGTTGATGTAGTGCTTGGCGATGGAGACGACGAGCCGCAGGTTATGCTCGATCATCTTCTGGCGCGCGGCGAAATCGCCGGCCTTGGCCAGGGTGGCGTAATGCACTTCCTGCTCGGCGCCGAGCAGTGGCTTGGCGCCGATCCGGTTCAGGTAGTACTGCGTGGTGTCGGTCGACAGTTCGGCCTGCAGCACGCTCTTGAGCTCGTCGACGGTGTCGACGACGGCCGTCGTGGCCGCCCCTTCCGGCAGCAACTCGGCACGATCGGCGCCGTCCGCCCCGAACTCGCCGTCGTCCAGCGGCTCGTCCGGACTGTCTTCCGGCGTGTCGTTGTCCAGCGGATCGGGCGGCAGCGTCATCGGCTCTCTCTAGCGACTGGGCAGGAACTTCGCCGGATCGACCGGCTTGCCCTGCTGGCGTATCTCGAAATGCAGTTTGACCGCGTCGGCATCGGAATCGCCCATTTCCGCGATCGGTTGGCCCTTGGTCACGTTCTGACCTTCCTTGACCAGGATGGTGCGGTTATGCGCGTATGCCGACAGCAGGCTGTTGCTGTGCTTTACAATCACGAGATTACCATATCCGCGGATGCCGCTACCGGCATACATCACCTTTCCGGAACCTGCGGCCATCACTTGCTGGCCCATTCTGCCGGCGATGTCGATGCCCTTGTTCTTGCCTTCGTCGAAGGTGGCGACGATCCTGCCGTCGGACGGCCACATCCAGCTCAGTTTCTCGTCGTCGTTGGCGGTGACGGTGGTGCCCGGCGTCACGCCGGACGCGATCACTTTCTCCGCCTTCGGATTATCGTCCTTCTGCGTGCTGGCCAGGTTGGCGTCGCTATACGGCTTCTTGGCGCCGTTCGGTTCCGTCTTCTTCGGCACGGCCGGCGTCTTCTCGGCACCCGGCAGCGAGATGGGCGACGTCACGACCGCGTTGGCGCTCCGTTCGGGCGGCGCCACCTTCAGCACCTGCCCGACCTTGATGTCGTCCGGATCGGACAGGTTGTTCCACGCGGCGATGTCGCGATGACTCTGGCCATGGTCGAGGGCGATCTTCAGCAGCGTGTCGCCACGGCGCACGGTATAGGTGCCGCGCGCGTCGGGTTTATTGTCATCGGCGGCCGGTGCCGGCGCCGGTTGCGGGCGCGGACGGAAGCTGGACGCGGTCGGGGCCGGACGGTCGATCACGGGGGCAACGCGGGTCTCGGTGCTGCAGGCGGACAGGACGCCGAGACTGAGGGTCAACAGGGCTAAACGGGGCGTAAGTTTCATTCTCTCTTTAATTCTTTTGCAACATTCTGGCATTCAAGCGATGCCTGGCCGCAGCGGCACGAAATGGCAGGCTTCCAGCGTTTCGCTGGTCCATTCCGCCTTGCCGATACGGATAATGCGCTGCAGGTGCTGGACCTGAGCACCAACGGGCGCCACCAGGCGGGCGCCAATGGCCATCTGCTCGAGCAATAGACGCGGCACCTCGAGCCCGGCCGCCGCCAGGATGATGCCATCGAACGGGGCGACCTGCGGGAGCCCTAGCATACCATCTCCGTGTTGCAAGCGCAGATTGGCGATACGCAACGGGCGCAGATTCGACTTCGCCAGTTCATGTAACGGCTTGATGCGCTCGATGGAATACACCTCTTGCGCGACGCACGACAACACGGCGGCCTGGTAGCCGCATCCCGTGCCGATCTCGAGCACGCGGCGCAGCGGTTGGCCGCTGCCCTTCAGCAACTCGATCATCCGGGCCACGATATAAGGCTGCGAGATCGTCTGGTTGTGCCCGATCGGCAGCGAGATGTCGGCATACGCCTGGGCCAGCATGCCCGGCTCGACGAACATATGGCGCGGCACGATTTCCAGCGCCGACAGCACCTGCGGATCCTTGACGCCCAGGCGCGCCGTGCGGGCCGCCATCGCCCGGCGCGGCGCCTCCGTGGCCGCCAGGTCGGATCGCGCCACGGTCTGCTGCGGCGTGACCTGCGCCGGCTTGGCCTTGCCCGGCACGCCGGTCGCGCCCCGGTGGCTGCCCGGCGGCTGCGCCTGGCTGTTTTCGCGCGCATTCTGGGTCGCCGTCTGCGGCGTGGCGACGGGCGCCGGCGCAGCGGACTTTCGCGTACTCCCGCCCGTCACGGACGAGAGCGGCAGAGGAAACTGGCTGCGCTTTTCGCTCATCCCAACCCTCGCCGCAGCAGGTCCAGCTGGTCGCGGTGCGTGAGGTCGACCTGCAGCGGGGTGACGGACACGCAACCCTTGCTCGTCGCATGGAAATCCGTGCCCTCGCCCGCATCGCGACAGGCGCCCGGGGCACCGATCCAGAAAATCTCGCGTCCGCGCGGATCCTGGCCGCGGATCACGGGTTCGGACTGGTGGCGCCGTCCCAGGCGGGTCGGCATCAGGGGGCCGATCTGCTCGTACGGAAGATTTGGGATATTTACGTTCAGCAAGAACGGAGACTCGAGCATCTCGAAACGGCGCAGCACGATATCGCGTGCCACCCGTGCGGCCGATTCGATCTCGGACCAGCCACCATGCACTTGTGAAAAGGCGATGGCCGGGATACCAAACAGATATCCTTCCGTTGCCGCCGCCACTGTGCCGGAATACAAGGTGTCGTCGCCCATGTTCTGGCCATTGTTGATGCCGGAAACGACCAGGTCCGGGCGGGTGTCGAGCATCCCCGTCAACGCGATGTGTACGCAGTCGGTCGGGGTGCCGTTGACAAAATAAAAACCATTGGCAGCCTTCGTGACCGACAGCGGACGGTCCAGCGACAACGAGTTGGACGCGCCCGAGCGATTGCTGTCGGGCGCGACCACCACGATGTCGGCGACCGCCGCAAGCGCTTCGGCCAGGGCGTTGATGCCGGGGGCGAGATAGCCGTCGTCGTTACTGATAAGGATACGCATGCAGCGATTTTACCTGAAGCAACGGCCAGAACGATCTATCGGACTGCACATTTATCGGCCGTCCGGGCGCCTCCGGTACGGCACAGGCACGACGCCGCTACGGTTTCAGCCGGCCACCAGTGGCCGCCCTCCGGACGCCTGGATCAGCGCGCCTTCGAGGGATGACACTTCGTCCAGCGTGAAGGCCAGCAGCGCATCCTTGTCGCCTTCCTGTAAATACACCTGCTTGATCATCGCGGCGCCGCGCCGTCGTAGCGGATGCGCCACACTCGGCCGCAGGATCGTCGAACGCAGGCTGTCGGCCAGCGCGCGCGCCTCATGCGGGCTGCGGCTGTCGATCAGTTCCTGCAGGCGCGACAGCTTGTCGTCCAGCGCATCCGGCGACGGCGCGTCTTGCGACGGCGCGTCTTGCGACGGCTCGCCGGCACGGCGCGGCGCCGCGTGCCCGCGCTTGCCCTCCTCCATCGCGTGCAGGCCCTGCTCCAGCGCGATCACGTGCTGCTCGATGCGGCGTGCCGCTTCCAGTTCGCTTTGTTGCCCTAAATATAATTGTGCCAGCCGGGCCAGTTCGCGCACGAGCGCAGGAGATTGCGGATCGGCGGCCCGATCGCGCAATGCCTCCACGGCCTGCACGAGCCGCACCTCGGCCAGCGGGCGCCACGGGAAATGGCCGGGCTCCAGCCATTCGAGCAGCGCTTCGACGGCCCGCCGCGGCCCGAGCCGGTCGCGCTCGCCGGCATGCGTCCGGCTGCCGGTCGGCGGCATGCCGACGATGCCGGCCTGGGGCAGCATGACTTCGTCGAGATAACTGTCCAGCACGACACTGGACAGGCCATAGCAATCGGCCAGCATCCGTTCCAGCTTCGCCTGGTAGCCGGACTGGCCCACCTGGCCGGACTGGTTGCGGGGTGCGTCGCCGAAGCGCCAGCGCAACCGTCCCTCGCCCGCCGCGTCGACGGGGCAAGGCAGCGGGTAGACCTGCAGCGGACGCTGCTCGTCCTCGTGGCTGCACCGGTAATCGAGGGCACGGGCGACGACGCCTTGCAGGCCGTCCAGGCTGCGCGCGTCGGGCGTGAAGACGCCGACGATCTTGTCGGGCAACAGCGCCGTGCAGACGCTGGCCGCCGCCGAACGGCCGCCGCGGCAATCGATGAGGACGTGGGCGTAGCGCTGCGCGACGCGCGCGGCGAACGTGCGGAACAGGGCCGGGCAGGCGCAGAACAGCGCGTCCCAGTCGAGCCGGTCGACGCGTTCGCCATAGCTGTCGTCGAAGCGGCCGGCACGCATCAGGTACAGGGGGCGGCTGTCGTCGACGCGGACGATGTACTCGTCCCAGGCAAGCGTGTCGAGCACGCGCCCGGCCAGCGCCTCGGCATCCTCGCTCGATGTACTGCCGTGCAATTGCTCGCGACACGCTTCGAACAGTTCGAGCAGGCCGCCGGCCCCGGGGTCGTCGTCCGCGTGGGGAAAATAATGATGCAGGCCGGGGGCTTCCAGGTCCCAGTCGATCATCAGCACCGGTGTCTTCGCATGCGCGCGCCCGGCGAGCAGCGAGGCGGCATGGGCCAGCGCAAGGCTGCGCACGGGGGCGCTGTCGTAGGAGTAGAACGTCGTCACCTCGCCGGCCTGCCCGGCCGGTACTGCGGTGATGCGGTTGGTTTCCATAAGGCTCCTCATTTTTTTGGGAAGGTTGGTTCCGGTAACTCACGCCATGCGGGTGGGACAGCGGGAAGTACGAATTGGTTGCAGTCATGCGTCGATGGCATGGTCTTTTTCTGATATTGGTAATGCGTGACGATGCGCCTGACCATCTTGTCGATATCGGGCAGGAAATCGGGATTGGACTTGAGGTCGGCCGTGGCCATCGTGAACCGCGAGAAGTCGACGTAGAACGTGGACTCGCTGATCTGCGGCGGCAGGCGGTCGGGGTGCTGCGTCATGATCACGGGAATGATCATCTGGCTGGGCAGCGTATACCACTTGCTGCGCTCGGCCTCGATCAGGCGCATCGCGGCATACTCGCGCCGCGTGTACGCGTGGGCCTCGTACTTGGGCGTGTAGATGAGGACCATGCACGCGCTCTCGCACATCGCGCGGGCGATCTTGCGGTCGAGATCGTCGCCGCCGCCCAGTTGTTCGGTGTCGACGAACAGTTCGTCTTCGTTGTCGAAATACGGTTCGAGGTAACAGCGCAGTGCATCGGCCAGAGCGGCCTTGAAGCGCTGCATCAGCTCATGCCGCCCATGGGCGTAGCTGAAAAAGCAGCCATAACGAATCGCCATTGCATCCCCTTGTAGTCTGCCGCAGGCCGGGCCTTCGAGACTGTAAACAACCAACCCATGCTGCATGTTGTGGCAGCACAAGCGGAGGGAGGCAGGAGGGAAGACGTACCGCGAGACGGGCGGAAAGGTAGCGTGTAACGGAGCCGGGGGTCAGAGCCCGAATTTGCTTTTTTAGGGCTCTGACCCCGAATCTCCTGACCCCGAATCTCCGCCCCCGCAGCGGCGTCGAAGTCGCGACTAAGCTTTAGGCGAGCGGAAAAACTCGATGACGTCCGCCTGCACCCGCGTCCGCCTGAACGGCGGCAGGCTCTGCCAGATGCGCCGGCCATAGGGCTTGCTGATCACGCGCGGATCGCACAGCATCAGCACGCCACGGTCGTCGACGTCGCGGATCAGGCGGCCGGCGCCCTGCTTCAGGTTGATGATGGCTTCCGGCAAGGTATGGTGCACGAAGCCGTTCATGCCCTTCTTTTCCATCACTTCGATGCGCGCGGCCAGCACGGGATCGTCGGGCGGCGCGAACGGCAGCTTGTCGATGATGACGAGCGACAGCGCTTCGCCGCGCACGTCCACGCCTTCCCAGAAACTCTGGCTGCCGACCAGCACGGCGTTACCCGCGTTGCGGAAGGAATCGAGGAGTTCCGTGCGGCCGCGTTCGCCCTGCACGAACAGGGGAAAGTCGAGGCCGCGCGCGGCGAATTCCTCGCGCAGGCGTTCCGCCACGCGGTTGACGGCGCGGATCGTCGTGCACAGGAAGAAGCAGCGCCCGCCGGCAGCCTCGATCACGGGCAGGGCCATGTCGACCACGGCATCCGTGTAGCCGAACGTGTTCGGTTCCGGCAGGCCGGTCGGCACGTACAGGATGCCCTGCTGCTGGTAGTCGAACGGACTGGGCCAGGTCTGCGCCGGCTCGCCCGTCATGCCGAGTTGCGCGGTGAAATGCTTGAAGTCGTTCTTCACGGCCAGAGTGGCGGACGTGAAGATCCAGCTGCGCGGCGTGCCGGCGCGCTGGCCGGCGAAGATCGGCGCGATCGACAGCGGCGTCTTGTGCAGCTGCAGCGACGAGGCGAAAGCCTCGACCCACAGCACGGCGTCGTCACCCTCCACCTCTTTGCCCTTCTTCGGCTCCGACTTCCACGCCTTGTACTGCTCGAGCATCTCGACGGCGCGCACGCGGCATTGCTCGATCGTCTCGGCGCGCTCGGCCTGCGCTTCCAGCACGTCGATCAGCCCTTCCAGCTCTTCCTTCAGCTTTTCCAGCGCCGGGAAGAATTCCGAGCTGGGCGGGATCTGCGGCAGCGACAGCCGGGTGCCGCCTTCCGGGAACGTGAGGCGCAGGTCGCGTGCCGCCTTCTCCACGACCATGACGGTCTTGGCCCAGTCGACGCCGCCGCGCGCGTGCGCGAGGCCTTCGGCCAGCACGTCGCGGCACAGTTCCAGCACCTGCCCCGTCGACACGGACGTGCCGAAGAACAGCGTGGCCACTTCCGGCAACTGGTGCGCCTCGTCGAAGATGATCGTGTTGGCGGACGGCAGCAGTTCGGCCATGCCGCCTTCCTTCAGCGCCACGTCGGCGAAGAACAGGTGGTGGTTGACGACGACGACGTCGGCCTGCTGCGCCTCGCGCCGCGCCTTCATCACGAAGCAGTCCTGGTAATACTGGCATTCCTGGCCGACGCAGTTTTCGCGCGTCGACGTCACGAGGTTCCACACGGATGCCGTTTCCGGGACCTTGGTCAACTCGGCCTTGTCGCCGGACTGGCTCATCTTGATGAACCGCGAGATCTCGCGCAGGTGGCCGACGTCGTCGCGCGACGTCAGGCGGCCGTTCGACAGGGTGCGTTCGAGATGATAGTGGCAGATGTAGTTCGAGCGCCCTTTCAGCAGCGCCACCGAGACGGGCGCGCGCAGCGCGGCGCGCACGGTCGGGATGTCGCGCGAGAACAGCTGGTCCTGCAGGTTCTTGGTGCCGGTCGAGACGATCGTCTTGCCGCCCCACAGCAGCGCGGGGACGAGGTAGGCGAAGGTCTTGCCCGTGCCCGTGCCGGCTTCGGCAATCAGGGTGCCCTGCGTGCCGATCGCGTGCGCGATCGCCTTCGCCATCTCGGTTTGCGACTGGCGCGGCTTGAACGTGCCGACGGCGGGCGCGAGCGGACCGCCGGCGCCGAAGATGCGGTCGACTTCGGCGTCGTACTTGCCGGGCGACGCGGCGGAAGACTGCGCGGCGGCTTCGCCCGGGGACGGGGCGGCGCTGACATCGGCGCCGGGGTCGGCGGAAGACAGGGGAAGATGATCGGTCAAGGTGGACAGCTTAAAACGGGAGGCCTGGCAGTGTAGGCCAAATCAGGCCGGGACGTCCGGCACGAGCTGCATTTTCAGCAGTGTGATGTGGTCCTTCAACTGCAGCTTGCGCTTTTTCAAGCGACGCAACTGCAACTGGTCGGTATGACCGTCGCGGGTCAGCATTTCGATGACTGCGTCGAGGTCGCGATGCTCCACGTCGAGTTCAATAATACGGCGCTGGATCTCCTGGACGTCGATCATGTTTGGCATTTCCGAACAGTTAAGCGTAAGGCGGTGGGAAGGTAGCGCCACCCGCTGACTCGGGGCGGCGCGATTCGTCGTTACGGCTTGCAACTCCTGTGCAAACCGGTGCATAGTTTAAACTACACTGTCGTTGCCGCCAACAAAGTCCGGCATGGCAGTATCGGAAAGCCACGTTTATGACCTCATACAAGATAGAAGCGGGAACCGCGCAACACATCGGCAATCGCCCACAACAGAACGACCGGGTCGCGCTGATGACCGGCGCGCGTGCGCCCGGTTATGTGCTGGCGGTGCTGTCCGATGGCCTCGGCGCCACGGGTGCCGCGGCGTCGGACCAGGTCCTGCACACGGCCAAGCAGGTCTTCGACGAATTCAAGCCGGGCGATCATCCCAGCGTCGAACGCCTGCAACAACTGCTGCGCGAGATCGTGCAGGAGACCCACCTCGTCATCAACATGAACGCGGTCGCGACCCAGGTCGAGGCCCACGCCAGCTTCGTCGGCCTCGTGCTCACGCCGCATGGCGAAGCCGTCTGGACCCATGTGGGCGATTCGCGCCTGTACCATTTCCACGAAGGGAAATGCCATTCGCGCACGAGCGATGCGGCCTATGTCGAGCACCTCGTGTCGAGCGACCGCCTGCCGCCGGAGGCCGCGAAGAATCACCGCAAGTCCAAGCTGCTTGTGAATCTGCTGGGTAATAGCCGCAAGGATCCGTTCCTCACGTTCGGCCAACGCCTCGGGCTGGCCGTGGGCGATGTGTTCCTGTTGTGTTCGGACGGCCTGTGGCATTTCTTTACCGATGCCGAGCTGGGCGCCGCAACGTTCAAGGCCACGCCGCGCCAGGCCGCCGAGATGCTCATCAACAAGGCGGGCGAACGGTCGCAGGGCAAGGGCGGGAATTGCAGCATGGCGATCGTGAAGCTCGTCAAGCCGGCGCAACAAACCGCCTGATCCACGCGTAGGGTGGGGTGATTGATGCCGGGGGCATCAATCACGCACTGTGCCCACGCGAACGCCAACGTGATGCATACGTCACGCGTGGGCACGGGGTGCCCACCCTACTTCTTGGCGGCCTTTTCCGCCTTGCGCTCGGCAACCTTGCGCTGGCGCTCTTCGGACTGGGCCTTGCGTGCCTCGTAGTCGCGCACGTTCTGCGCACGCTTGCCGGCCTCGGCCGCTTCCTTCTGTTGTTGCGCGCGCAGGCGGGCGTCGCGCTGGGCCACGCGCTCGGGCACGGTCGGCTTGCGCGGCGGCGGCACGGGCGCCGGCTCCGGCGGCGGCCTCAAAGGTTCGGTGGCCAGCTTAGCTTCCTGTTCCTTGAAACGGCGGTCGGCCTCGGCCAGGTTGCGGTCGCGCTCGTCGACGACGGCCTGGCGCTTGAAGCGCTCGGCCTGGACTTCGATCGCGCGCTGGGCCGCGAGGGCGTTGCGGCGGCGTTCCTTGGCCTCGTCGAGGCAGTTATTCACGAAAAACTTGTCGTAGCAGACGCGTTCGCGCTCGGCGAACCGGGCCTCGATCGCCGCGCGCTCGCGCGCCACCGCCGCCAGGTACTGGTCGGCCTGGGCGACCGAGGTCACGGGCGGCGGCGGCACTTCCTGCGGCACCACGTCGTGGCTCGCGCAGGCCGCCAGCAGCGCCGCCAGCGCGACGATGGGGAGTGCTGTTACGAAGTCGGCTTTCATTCGGTTCCTCAAAAACGGTGTTCAGGCCAGCGAATCGGCCGCGCCGCGGCGCTCGGCCAGCATGTATTCGCGCGACTGCATCTCAATGATACGCGACACCGTGCGATGGAACTCGTTCGACATCGCGCCTTCCGTGTACAGCCGTTCCGGCTCGACCTCGGCCGACATGATCAGCTTGACCTTGTGGTCGTAAAACACGTCGATCAGCCACGTGAAGCGGCGCGCCTCGGACGACATCGCGGCCGACATGCGCGGCACGCCGGACAGGATCACCGTATGGAACTGGCTCGCGAGTTCGAGGTAGTCGTTCTGCGAGCGCGGACCGCCGCACAGCGTGGCGAAATCGAACCAGATGACGCCGCCCGCGCGCCGCAGTGCGCGCAGTTCGCGCTGCTCGATGTGCACGCGCGGATCCTCGTCGGCCGTGTCCGCGACCTTGGCATACGTCTCGCGCAACGCGTGGTCGGCGCTGGCCCCCAGCGGCGTGTAATAGGCCTGCACCTGTTCCAGCGCGCGGTGGCGGTAGTCGATGCCGGCGTCGACGTTCATGACGTCCAGCTTTTCCTTGAGCAGCGCGATCGTGGGCAGCATGCGGTCGCGGTGCAGGCCGTCCGGGTACAGCTTGTCCGGGTCGTAGTTCGACGTCATCACGAACGACACGCCGTTGGCGAACAGCGCGGACAGCAGGTTGTACATGATCATCGCGTCGGCGACGTCGCTGACGTGGAATTCGTCGAAGCAGATCAGGCGGTATTTCTTCGAGATGCGCCGGGCCACCTCGATCAGGGGGTCTTCCATGCCTCTCAACTCGTCGAGCTGGCGGTGCACGGCACGCATGAATTCGTGGAAGTGCAGGCGCGTCTTGCGCACGACCGGCACGACCGAGTAGAAGCTGTCCATGAGGAAGGATTTGCCGCGCCCCACCCCGCCCCACATGTAGACGCCCTGCGGGACGTCCGGACGGTTGATCAGGCGCTTGAACGCGGACGAGCGCCGGGCCTTGTATCCGACCCAGTCGTCATAGGTCTCTTGCAGGCGGTCGACGGCGCGCTGCTGCGCGGGGTCGGACTTGAAACCGCGCTCGGTCAGCGCGTGCTGGTAGTACTCTTGGACGTTCATGAGATGCCGTGGATGTTAACGTAGGGTGGGCACCCCGTGCCCACGCGTATGCCGGCATGACGCAAGCGTTCGCGTGGGCACGTGCTTGATGCCCCCGGCATCAAGCACCCCACCCAACGAGGCGTGCGTTGCACGCCCCAAATGCTGCTTAGAAGTTCAGCGAACGCTTGTCGACGGCGAGCGCGGCTTCCTTGGTCGCTTCGGACAGCGACGGGTGGGCGTGGCAGATGCGGGCGATGTCTTCCGACGAGGCGCGGAATTCCATCGCGACGACGGCTTCCGAGATCAGCTCCGACGCGACCGGGCCCACGATGTGGACGCCCAGGATTTCGTCGGTCGTCGCGTCGGCCAGGAATTTCACCATGCCCGACGTGTCGCCCAGCGCGCGTGCACGGCCGTTGGCCATGAACGGGAACGTGCCCGCTTTGTACGCGACGCCTTCCTTCTTGAGCTGCTGCTCGGTCTTGCCGACCCACGCGATCTCCGGCGAGGTGTAGATGACCCACGGGATCGTGTTGAAGTTGACGTGGCCGTGCTGGCCGGCGATGCGCTCGGCAACGGCAACGCCCTCTTCTTCCGCCTTGTGCGCCAGCATCGGGCCGCGCACGACGTCGCCCACGGCCCAGATGCCCGGGACGTTGGTGCGGCATTCGTCGTCGACGGCGATGAAGCCGCGCTCGTCCAGCTGCACGCCCACGGTCTCGATGCCGAGGCCGTTGGTGTTCGGCACGCGGCCGATCGAGACGATCAGGCGGTCGAACGTTGCGGTCTGCGCCGCGCCCGATGCATCGGCGTATTCCACGGTGACGTTGTTGTCGCCCTTGGTGACGCTGTTGATCTTCACGCCCAGGTGGATGTCCAGGCCCTGCTTGGTGAACAGCTTGTGCGCTTCCTTGGCGATCTGTTCGTCGACCGCACCCAGGAACGTCGGCAGGCCTTCCAGCACGGTGACCTTGGCACCGACGCGACGCCACACGGAACCCATTTCCAGGCCGATCACGCCGGCGCCGATGACGCCCAGCCTGGCCGGGACGGCGTCGATGGTCAGCGCGCCGGCGTTCGACAGGATCAGCTTCTCGTCGAATGCCGCGCCCGGCAGTTCGCGGGCGTTCGAGCCGGTGGCGACGATCACGTTTTTCGCCGTGATCGAATCGGTGGTCGGGCCCGACACGTTGACGGTGTATCCGCTATCACCTTGCGTCTTGCCGGCGAAGGTGCCGCGGCCGTGGAAGAAGGTGACCTTGTTCTTCTTGAACAGGTAGACGATACCGTCGTTGTTGGCCTTGACGACGCCATCCTTACGCTTGAGCATCTGGCCCAGGTTCAGCGACAGGCCGGCGACGTCGATGCCGTGCTCGGCGAACGCGTGACCGGCGTGCTCGAAGTGTTCCGACGATTGCAGCAGTGCCTTCGACGGGATGCAGCCGACGTTGGTGCAGGTGCCGCCCAGTGCCGGGCCGCCCTTGGTGTTCTGCCACTCGTCGATGCAGGCGGTCTTGAAGCCCAGCTGCGCAGCGCGGATCGCGGCCACGTAGCCGCCGGGACCGCCGCCGATCACGACGACGTCGAATTGTTTTTCATTACTCATTAATCGATTCCTTGGTATCGCCAATCAAGCCGTAGGGTGGCCCCCCCTGTGCCCACGCGTAACGTATGCRTGATGCGAACGTCCGCGTGGGCACGGGGTGCCCACCCTACGTCGATGCCGATTCGGCGTATAAATTATTCTTCGGGTACGAAAATCCACAACAACAGGTAAATCACGATCCCGAACCCGAACGTGACGGTGAACAGCGTGAACACGAGCCGCCACACCCAGGCGTCCACGCCCGACACCCGCGCCAGGCCGCCGCAGACACCGCCCAGCCAGCGGTCGGTGCGCGAGCGGCGCAGCGTACTCAGTTCGGACGCGAAACTGCCATCGGCAAACGCGGTCTTGTTCAGGTTCACCGTCGACGAGGCGGACGACAACACCTTCGCCTTCGCCTGTTCGAATTCGGCGTCGGTCAGGGCGCCGGCCTGGTGCAGTTCGTGCAAACGCTTGATTTCTTCGGAGATCATGATCCTTCCCTTCCATCAGACAAAGCACACGCGCGCCAGGCCGGCGCGCCGGCCGTGGTGATTACAGGTCGAGCAGCAGGCGGGCCGGATCTTCCAGCGCGTCCTTCATCGCGACCAGGCCCAGGACGGCTTCGCGGCCGTCGATGATGCGGTGGTCGTACGACATCGCCAGGTAGTTCATCGGGCGGATGACGATCTGGCCGTTCTCGACGACGGCGCGGTCCTTGGTCGCGTGCACGCCCAGGATCGCCGACTGCGGCGGGTTGATGATCGGGGTCGACAGCATCGAACCGAAGGTGCCGCCGTTCGAGATCGAGAACGTACCGCCCGTCAGGTCTTCCAGCGTGAGCTTGCCGTCCTTGGCTTTCTGGCCGAATTCGCCGATCTTCTTCTCGATCTCGGCGATCGACATCTGGTCGGCATTGCGCAGGATCGGCACGACGAGGCCGCGCGGCGAACCGACGGCGATACCGATGTCGAAGTAGCCGTGGTAGATGATGTCGTTACCGTCGACCGACGCGTTCAGGATCGGGTACTTCTTCAGGGCGGCGACGGCAGCCTTGACGAAGAACGACATGAAGCCCAGCTTGACGCCGTGTTCCTTCTCGAACTTGTCCTTGTACTTGGCGCGCATTTCCATGACCGGCGCCATGTTGACTTCGTTGAACGTCGTCAGGATGGCGTTGGTCGACTGCGACTGCAGCAGGCGCTCGGCGATACGGGCGCGCAGGCGGCTCATCGGCACGCGCTCTTCCGGACGGTCGCCCAGGTTGACGCTTGGCGCGGCCACTTGCGGCAGGGCTGCCTTCGGCGCGGCCTGCTGCAGCGGGGCCGGAGCGGCGACAGCAGGTTTGTTGGCGACGGCGGCCAGGGCATCGCCCTTGGTCACGCGGCCGTCACGGCCGGTGCCGGTGGCATCTAGAGCGGTCAGGTTATTGTCGGCCAAAATCTTGGCGGCGGCCGGCATGGCGACGTTGCCTTTGGAACCCGTCGATGCGCCGGCTGCCGGCGCGGCGGCCGGAGCTTCAGCGGCGGCCGGCGCGGCGGACACCTGCTGCGGGCTGGCGCCAGCCGAGGCTTCGGTGTCGATGATGGCGATGACTTCGCCCGAGACGACGGTACCGCCGTCGTTCTTGATGATTTGCACGATCACGCCGGCAGCCGGGGCCGGCAGTTCCAGGACCACCTTGTCGGTCTCGATGTCGATCAGGTTCTCGTCGCGCGAGACGGCTTCGCCGACTTTCTTGTGCCACGACAGCAGGGTCGCTTCAGCGACCGATTCCGACAATTGGGGGACCTTGACTTCGATTTGTGCCATTTAAAAAACTCCGTTTTTCTATTCTGTGCAAAAAACCCCGCGCGGACGGCGCGGGGTCATAAAAGCGCTGCTTGTTTGGTCAGGAGCCGCACGTGCGAGCGTGTGGCGCCCCTCGTCCTCACTTGGTGAGGACGAACCCCTTCAACTTCGAGAACGCGGTTTCCAGCAGTTCCTTCTGCTGCGCCACGTGCTTGTCGGTGTAGCCGACAGCGGGGGACGCGGAAGCCGGACGGCCGGCGTACGCCAGGCGCTGACCCGTTTCCATGCTTTCGAACACGTTGTGCTGGATCTGGAACCACGGACCCTGGTTCTGCGGCTCGTCCTGCGCCCACACCACTTCGGTGACGTTCGGGAACTTCTTCAGTTCGGCCTGGAACGCCTTGTGCGGGAACGGATACAGCTGCTCGATACGGACGATGGCGGTGTCGGTCGTGCCGCGCGTCTTGCGTGCGTTGACCAGGTCGTAGTAGACCTTGCCCGAGCACGCGATCACGCGCTTGACCTTGTTGGCGTCGATCTTGTCGTCCAGTTCGCCGATGACGGTCTGGAAACCGCCCTTGGCCAGGTCGGTCAGCGGCGAGCCGGCGTCCTTGTTACGCAGCAGCGACTTCGGCGTGAAGATGACCAGCGGCTTGCGGAACTGGCGCACCATCTGGCGGCGCAGCAGGTGGAAGATCTGCGCGGCCGTGGTCGGCTGCACGACTTGCATGTTGTGGTCGGCGCACAGTTGCAGGAAACGCTCGATGCGGGCCGACGAGTGCTCCGGACCCTGGCCTTCGTAACCGTGCGGCAGCATCATGACGAGACCCGAGGCGCGGCCCCACTTCACTTCGCCCGAGGCGATGAACTGGTCGATCACGACCTGCGCACCGTTCACGAAGTCGCCGAACTGGCCTTCCCAGATCGTCAGCGTGTTCGGCTCGGCGGTCGAGTAGCCGTATTCGAAGCCCAGCACCGCTTCTTCCGACAGCACGGAGTCGATGACGGTGAAGTTGGCCTGGTTCTCCGACACGTTCGCCAGCGGCAGGTAGATGCCCTGGTCCCAACGCTCGCGGTTCTGGTCGTGCAGCACGGCGTGGCGGTGCACGAACGTGCCGCGGCCGGCGTCCTGGCCCGACAGGCGGACGGCGTAGCCCGATGCCAGCAGCGATGCGTAGGCCAGGTGTTCGCCCATGCCCCAGTCGAGGTTCATCTCGCCGCGGCCCATCGTGGCGCGGTCGCCCAGCACTTTCTCGACGAGCGAGTGCAGCTTGAAGTTTTCCGGCACGGTCGTGATGCGCTGGGCCAGGCGTTTCAGCTCGGTCAGCGGCACGGCGGTGTCGGCGGCGTCGGTCCACTTCTTGTTCAGGAACGGTGCCCAGTCGACGGCGTACTTGTTCTTGAAGTCGGTCAGGATCGGGTCGACCGTGTGCTTGCCGGCGTCCATCGCGGCGCGGTATTCGGCGACCAGCTGGTCACCGCCGTCGGCGGCGATGGTGCCCTGCGCGGCCAGCTTGTCCGCGTACATCTTGCGGGTGCCCGGGTGCTTGGCGATCTTCTTGTACATCAGCGGCTGGGTCAGGGCCGGGGTGTCCTGCTCGTTGTGGCCCAGCTTGCGGTAGCAGATGATGTCGACGACGACGTCTTTGTGGAACTCGGTGCGGTAGTCCATCGCGATCTGCGTGGCCAGCACGACGGCTTCCGGATCGTCGGCGTTCACGTGCAGCACCGGTGCCTCGATCATCTTGACGACGTCGGTGCAGTACAGCGTCGAGCGCGCGTCGCGCGGGTCGGACGTGGTGAAGCCGATCTGGTTGTTGATGACGAGGTGGACCGTGCCGCCCGTGCCGTAGCCGCGGGTCTGCGCCAGGTTCAGCGTCTCCATCACGACGCCCTGGCCGGCGAAGGCGGCGTCGCCGTGCACGAGGATCGGCAGGACTTCCTTGCCCTTGCGGTCGCCACGGCGCTCCATGCGCGCCTTGACCGAGCCTTCCACGACCGGGTTGACGATTTCCAGGTGCGACGGGTTGAACGCCAGCGACAGGTGGACCGGGCCGCCCGGAGTCGAGACGTCGCTCGAGAAGCCCTGGTGGTATTTCACGTCGCCCGACGGCAGGTCGTCGGCGTGCTTGCCTTCGAACTCTTCGAACAGCTCGGACGGGGCCTTGCCCAGGGTGTTGACCAGCACGTTCAGGCGGCCGCGGTGGGCCATGCCGATGACGATTTCCTGCACGCCCTGCTCACCGGCGCGGCGGATCACCTCGTCCATCGAGGCGATGAACGATTCGCCGCCTTCAAGCGAAAAGCGCTTGGCGCCGACGTACTTGGTGTGGAGGTAGCGCTCCAGGCCTTCGGCCGCGGTCAGGCGCTCGAGGATGTGCTTTTTCTTTTCAGCGGTGAAGGTCGGGGTCGAGCGGATCGACTCGAGCTTCTCCTGCAGCCAGCGCTTCTCGGTCGGATCGCTGACATACATGAATTCCGCGCCGATGGAACGGCAGTAGGTATCGCGCAACATGTTCAGCAGGTCGCGCAGCGATGCGGTTTCCTGGCCGAAATAGGTGTTGCTGATATTGAATTTGGTATCGAGGTCGGCTTCGGTGAAACCATAGAAGCCCGGATCGAGTTCCGGGATCGGCGGACGTTCCTGGCGCTGCAGCGGATCCAGGTTGGCCCAGCGCGAGCCGAGGTAGCGGTAAGCGGCGATCAGCTGGGTCACGGCGACGCGCTTGCGGCCGAGTTCCGCGTCCGGCGAGGCGGTCACGGTGCGGATCGGGCCCTGCTTGGCGCGTTCGGCGAACGAGGCGATCACGGACGAGTGATCCACGTCCGGCTTGGCGGTACCGTCGACGGCGGGCATGTGTTGCATCGCGTCGAAATAAGCACGCCAGTTGTCGGGCACCGAGCCCGGATTGTTCAGGTACGCTTCGTACAACTCTTCCACGTACGGCGCATTACCGCCGAACAGGTACGAGTTGGCGTTATATTGTTGCATCATTCTTGCTCACCTTTCTTCGCGCTTCGCGAGTATGGGGCGGGTTAATCTAACCTTCCGCGACACGGCCTGACCGGTTAGCGGATCGCACTTACTACATATCAAGTTGTGAGGGAAGGACTCTTCAGGCAAATCAATGCGGCCGACCTGCCCATTTGCGCACGGTATTGTAACGCAAGGATAGGGAACCGGCAGACTCCACACCGACATTTTATTTATTTCCAAATGACATTTACGCACAATGTCAAGTTGTCATGAACGGCCCCGTTGACGCAATAAATGATAATCGTTATCATTTACGGATGCACTCGACCGGCTCTTCTTCCCCAGTTCCCACCACCACGACACCGGCCGTCCCCGGCGTGCGCCGCGCCGTCTGGTTGCGCCAGTTGCATCAATGGCACTGGATCAGTTCCGCCCTCTGCCTGATGGCCATGCTGTTGTTCGCCGTCACCGGATTCACGCTGAACCATGCGTCGCAGATCGAGGCCAGGCCGGTCGTCACCCGCCAGAAGGCCCAGTTGCCGCCACAACTGCGCACGCAGATCGACGACTTCGCCGCCGGCCACGCGGATGCCAATGTGCCGCTGCCCGCACCGCTGGCCGACTGGGCCGAACAGACGTTCCCCGTCCAGGTCCGGGGCGTGCGCGCCGAATGGAGCGAGGAAGACGCCTACGTCGCCCTGCCCCGCCCCGGCGGCGACGCCTGGCTGCGCATCGGCGTCGACGGCAATGCCGAATACGAAAGGACGGACCGCGGCTGGATCTCGTGGCTGAACGACATGCACAAGGGCCGCAACGCGGGTGCCGTCTGGAGCTGGTTCATCGATATCTTCGCCATCGCCTGCCTCGTCTTTTGCATCACCGGTTTCCTGATCATGAAATACCACACGGCCAACCGGCCGTCGACCTGGCCCGTGATCGGCTTCGGCATCGTGCTGCCGATCGTGCTGGCCCTGCTTTTTGTGCACTGATTCATTTACTAAACTAAATAATTCATCGAAAGCCGACATGAAACTGTCCCACTCGCTCGCCCTGACCCTGCCGCTCGCCGCGGCCTCGGGCTGGGCCATGGCTGCCGACCTCACCGTCAAGTTCGAACTGCCGCAACTGAACGTGGCGGAATACCACAAGCCCTACGTCGCGATCTGGATCGAGCGCGCCGACCAGGGCGTCGCCAACACCCTGGTCGTCCTGTACGACGTCAAGAAGCGCGACAACGCCGGCACCAGGTGGGTCAAGGACTTGCGCACGTGGTGGAGAAAGGCCGGCCGCGACGTCACCTTGCCGATGGATGGCGTGAGCGGCGCCACCCGCACGGCCGGCGTGCAGACGCTGACCTTCCCGGCCGCGCGCGCCGGCCTGGACAAGCTGCCGGCCGGCGATTACCGGCTCGTGGTCGAGGCGGCGCGCGAAGCGGGTGGCCGCGAACTCGTGCGCGTGCCGTTCACGTGGCAGCCGAACGGCAAGGTGGCGGCGACGGCGGCCGGCAAGGAAGAACTGGGCGCCGTCTCGGTCGCCATCCAGTAAGGAAGCCGACATGCACATCAAGCAGATCGCCATTGCCCTCGCCCTGGCCGGTATCGCCTGCGCCGCGCAGGCGCATCGTCCATGGATGATCCCGAACACGAGCCTCATCGAGTCCGACCGCGGCGAAGCCTGGGCGACCATCGACGCCGCCATCTCGGAAGGCCTGTTCGAAACGGACCACATGCCGCAGAAGCTGGACGGCCTGACCGTCACCGACCCGGACGGCGCCACCGCTCCGGCCCCGGCGGCCGTCGTCGGCAAGCACCGCTCGACCGTCGACATCCGCTTGCCGAAGGACGGCACCTACCGCGTGACGCTGGCCGCCGTCAATGTGATGGGTTCCTATAAGCTGAACGGCGAAATGAAACGCTTCCGTGCGACCGAGCAAACCGTCAGGGACGAGATCCCGGCCGGCGCCACCGAGGTGCGCAGCATGACGATGGTGCAGCGCCAGGACACGTTCGTCACCCTGAACAAGCCGTCGGCGGGCGCCCTGAAGCCCACCGGATCCGGCCTGGAACTCGTCGCGCTGACGAATCCGACCGAGCTGCGCACGGGAGAGAAGGCGAAGTTCCGTTTCCAGCTCGACGGCAAGCCGCTGGCGAATTTCCCGTTCAGCCTGATCCCGGGCGGCGTCAAATACCGCGGCACCCTGAACGAGGTGCGGCTGACGACGGACGCCAACGGCGACGCCACGTTCACGCTGCCTTCGCCGAACTTGTACTGGCTCAGCGCCAAGTATCCAGCAACTGAGCCGGCCAACGCCCCGCGCGGCATGGACGGCCCGGCGAAGCGCTACAGCTACTCGGCCACGTTCGAGATCCTGCCGGAGTGATTCTTGCCTGATCGCGCAGTCCTGATCCCGCTCGACATCGACCCGTCCGTGCCGCCGCCGGGCAGCCGCGTGCATTCGTTGCATGGCGCCAGCATGGGCACGACCTGGTCGGCGCGCGTCGCGGGTCCGGGCATAGCCGGTGCCCAGGGGGCGCTGCAGGCCGAACTGGACGCGATCGTCGCGCAGATGAGCCACTGGGAAGACGACTCGCTGCTGTCCCGCTACAACCGCGCCCCGGCCGGCACGTGGATCGACCTGCCGACGCAATTCTTCGAGGTCGTGGATTACGCGCTGTGGGCGCACGATGCGAGCGGCGGCGCCTATGACCCGGCCGCCGGTGCCCTCGTCGAGCTGTGGGGCTTCGGCCCGCGCCGGCGCTACGACCACGCCGGGTTCTATGCGCCGGATGCCGCCGCCATCGCGCGCGTGCAGGCYGCGCGCGCCCGCCCGACGCTCGACCGCGC
>NZ_JBFUDR010000038.1:0-31054 GCF_056404615.1 Massilia sp. P2_C2
CGCTGGTCCGTTGCGCGCGCGAGGCGCCGCCACCGCCCTGCCAGTCGCCGCCGACGAGCACCATGCCGCCGTTGCGGCCGCCGGCGTCGACGCTCGCGCCCGCCGCGACGTCGACCTGTTCACCCAGTACCTGCACCGTGCCGCCGTCCGCGCCCGCGCTGCCGCGCGCGCGGGTGACGCTGCCGGCGTCGAGCGCGACCGCGCGGCTGGCCTTCAGCACGACGCGGCCGTTCGCGCCGAGGGCGGCGCTGTCCGCGTTGACGACGCCACGCTGGTTGACGAGGGCGCCGTAGATGCCGATACGGCCGCCCTGGGCGATCACCTGGCCCAGGTTGACGGCCTGCCCGGCCGGCGCCGACAGTTCCACGCGCAGGTCCGGGTCGCCGGCATCCACCAGTTGCACGCTGTGGCCCGCCGCGAGGATGACGTCTCCGCCCGGCGACTTGATGATGCCTGCGTTGTGCACGTCCGGCGCGATCAGGAAGACCTGGCCGCCGGCGGGCGTCGCGATGGTGCCTTCGTTGCGCACCGCGCCTGCCGCTTGTTCCCCCGGCCCTGTCTGGAAGCGCTTGCGGCCCGCCTTGAAGTCGGCGTCGCTGATGTTCAGCGTGGAGGCCACGAGGCCGTTCACGTCCACGCGCGCGCCCTGGCCGAACAGGATGCCATTCGGGTTGATCAGGAAGACCTTGCCGTTGCTTTGCAGGGCGCCGAGGATCTTCGTCGGGTCCTGCCCCACTACCCGGTTCAGCACCGCGCTGTCGGCGTTCTGCTGGATGAAGCGCGTGATCTCGCCGGCGCCGACGTTGAAGCTCTGCCAGTTGATGATGGTGCCGGGCGTGTTCGTGATCGAGAACACATTGCCCTGCTGGTTGAAGGTGGCCTGGCCCGCCGCCACCTGGGGCAGCGCGGGCGCGGCGCCAGCGGTGCCACAGTAGCATCCCGCCAGTAGCAAGGCGCCGAGTCGTCGTTGGATCGTCGAAGTCATGGGTAGGTCCTCAATACGCCAGCGCCACGCGCACGTGGAGCTTGTTCCTGCTGGTGGCCGCCACCTGGCCGACGTGCACGCCGTGGCCGTAGTCGAGCTGCACGCTGGCCGTGCTGCCCGCCGCGAAGCGCAGGCCCAAGCCCGTGCTGGAAATCGCGGCGTGATGCAATTCGCCCGCCAGCGCGCGGTTGCGCTCGCCCCAGGCCGCGTCGTAGAAGCCGAGCAGGCGGCATTGCCAGCCCGCACGGCCGCACAAGTCGGGGGTGTACACCTCGACGTTGGAGACGATGCCCGTGTCCGTGGCGAGATCGCGCTCGCCGAAGCCGCGCACGGTCGTCGCGCCGCCGGCGCCGAACTGCTCGCCCGGCACCAGCGCGTCGCGCGTCCACTGGCCGTTCAGCAGCACGCGCGTCTGCCAATCGCCGCCGACGGCACCGGTGAATGCGGCGGCGAAGCGCACCATGCGATAGCCGGCCTTCGCGCCGCTGCGCGCGGCTGCGAAGTCGGCGGCGCTCGCTCGCGCGCCGCCCGGCACATTCTGCAGCAGGGACACGGAAAAGTCGGCCTGCCCGTCCGCCGCCGCGCGGCTCCCGGCATAGCCGATGCTCAGGGGGCGCACGGTGACGTCGTTACCGAAGTCCTGGTTGCCGAAGACGACGTTGTTGCGGTAGGCCTTCACGTCGACACCGTACACGATGCGGCTCTCCAGGTTGCCGCGCTTGGCCAGCACCTGGTTATAGCGGGCGCCGTAGACCGTGCCCTTGCCGCTCACGGCCAGGTCGAACAGGCCGGCGTTGACGGCGCCCGAGTCCACGTCCGAATAGCTGGCGTACAGGTCGATCGAATCGCCCAGCGCGTACAGCGGCACGTGGTAGCCGGCGGCCCACACGGCCACGCGATCGGGACGCTCGGCCGTCGTCGTGTACTGCAGCGTTCCCACGTGGTCGCGTCCCCACAGGTCCGCATGCTGCAGCAGCACGCCCGCGTGGGTCTTGCCGGTCGATTCCGTGCCCGTGTTGTCGGCACTGAGCAGGACCTTCCAGGGACGCTCGTCCACCACTTCCACCCTTGCGTCGACGGCATCGTCGCCGCCGGCGTCCGCGCCGGACGCGTTTGCCAGACTCAGCTTGACTTTCTTGGCCGGGTTCTCGTTGACGAGTCTGAGGTTACGCGACACCTCCTTCAGGTTGGGTGTCGCACCCGGCACCAGCGTGGGCAGGCTGGCCCGCACGTTCGCTTCGGAGAACCAGCGGTTGCCCGTCACCACGACCTGGCGGACCCTGGTCTGGATCACGTTCAGGCGCACGACGCCGCCGTTCAATTCCTGTTCCGGCAGCTGCACGGTGACGATGTCGTAGCCATGCGCGTGGTACAGCGCCTCGAGCGCTTCCAGCGCACGCTGGACGTCGCCAAAATCGCGTCCGGCGCCCGTGTACGGCGCCACGGCGGCCTGCACATCCAAGGCCGGCAACAGCGTGTTACCGCTCACCTCGAAGCGGCTGATCTCGAACCGGATCACGTCGTCCGCCCAGGCGGCGCCGGCGGCGGCGGCAGCCAGTACCGAGCCCGCGACCAGGCATGCCAAGCGTAGTTTCATGTTTTGCATGACCATATCGTTATTGTTCCGGCCCATGCATCCCCGGGCCCGCGGCGCGTGCCGCTGAAGAAAAAAACCCTTGCGTACTCCTCGATTTCCGCGAGTGTAATGACGTTTTCCTTGCTTGAGAGAAAAATTGTAAAAGTTGTGGGAACTTTTCCACGGGATGCGGAAAATCCCGGGCGTGGCGTTGTGTGGCCGAGACACCGTTACTTCATATCGAACGTCGTCACCCCATCCCACCCGGCGCCCGGCGGCGCAACGCGCCAGTGCGCGATCCGCTCCAGGTACAGGGCGTACAGGGCCCGCGCCGGATGGGCCGCCCGCAGCAGCGTGATGGCTGCATCGGCCTGGTCCCAGTCCTGGGCGCGCACGAGGGCCAGCGCGGCGTCCCACGCGGCCAGTTCGGCCAGCACGGCGGGATGGAGGTCGTCCGGCTTGCCGAGCGGTTCGTAGATCGCCACCGGCTCGCTCTTGCCCTTCACGCGCACGAGGTCCAGCTCGCGGTAGACGAATTCCGGCGCCGCCAGCCGCGTCGCTTCGCCCACGGCGATGCCGACGCCGTAGACCTTCGTGATGCCTTCGAGGCGCGAGCCCAGGTTCACGGCGTCGCCCATCACGGTGTAGGCGCGACGGATGGCGGAGCCCATGTCGCCCACGTGCATCAGGCCGGAATTGACGCCGATGCCGATCGCGAGCGCCGGCCAGCCGCGCCGCTGGAATTCCTCGTCCAGGCGCGCCGCGCTGCCCTGCATCAGCAGCGCCGTGGCCACGGCACGGCTGGCATGGTCGGCGAAGGCGACGGGCGCGCCCCAGAAGGCCATCACGGCGTCGCCGATGTATTTGTCGAGCGTGCCCTGGTGGCTGCCGCGGATGTCCTCCGACATGGCCGTCAGGTAAAGGTTGATGTACTCGCGCAGCGCTTTCGGCGACAGGCCTTCCGAGATCGTCGTGAAACCGCGCACGTCCACGAACATCACGGACAGCTCGCGGCTCTCGCCTTCCATCGTATAGGCTTCCGGATTCTCGGCCATTTGCGCGACGAGTTCCGGCGCCACGTATTCGCCGAAGCGCAAGACGAGCGCACGGCCCTTGCGATGCTCGAAGAACCAGCCCCAGGCCAGGTTCAGCACGAACAGCAGCGCGACCAGCTGCAGGCAGATGAACATGTTCGTCGTCCAGTCGAGCACGCGGTACGCATACCAGTTGAGGCCCACGACGGCCGCGAAAGCGCTGCCGGACGCCAGCACGGCCGGCAGCGGCGCGAGGGCCGGCAGCAGCAGCGCCAGGGCCAGTCCGACGACGGCCACCTGCGCCAGCTCGATGCCCGTCGCGTAATCGGGATGGGTCTTGAAGTGCCGGTCGACGATGGATTTGATGACGTTGGCATGCACTTCGACGCCCGGGAAGTCCTTGTTGACGGGCGTGGCGCGCAAGTCCTGCAGGCCGGGCGCCGTCGTCCCGACCAGCACGATCGCGCCCTCCAGCACGTCGGGAGCCACCCGTCCCGCCAGCACGTCGGCCGCCGACACGTAGCGGAACGCCCCGCCCTGCGGGCCGCCCGTGCCCCGGAACTGCACGGCCGTGACCAGGCCTTCGCCGGTCGGGATGCGGAGCTGGCCGGCCGCCGTGGACAGAAGGATGGCGTCGGCGCCGCCGCTGCCCGCGTCATACTTGCCGAAGTCCGGTGCGATCGCACCGGCATTCAGGAACACGGCGGCCGTGGCCAGCGCCAGCGACGGGTAGTAGCCGTCGCCGATGCGCTGCAGCAGCGAACTGGAACGCACCATGCCGTCGTCGTCGGTGACTACCGTGAAACTGCCGGCGCCGCGCGCCGCCGCCTGCAGTCGCGCCAGGTTGGCCTCGTAGCCTTCGGCGCCATAGGCGACCAGTTCGCGCCCCTTCAGGTCGGCCACCGTGAACGCGGGCGGCGGGAGCACGCCCTGCCGCACGGAGGCCAGGGTATAGCCCAGCACCACGGGCCGGTCCTGCAGCGCCCTGGCGAACAGGCCATCGTAGTCGAGCGCCGGCTGCAGCTGCGCCAGTCGCGCATGCAAGGCGGAATCGTCCTTCAAATCGTGCGCCGCCAGCCGTTCCAGCACGGCGTAGCCGGAACTGGTGTCCGGCTCGGGAAAGGTGATGTCGAAGCCGACCGCGCCAGCCTTGTAGTGCCCGGCCAGCTGGTCGACGAGTTTCGCCAGCACGTTGCGACTCCAGGGAAAACGCCCGACCTCGACCAGGCTCTTCGTGTCGATGTCGACGATCACGATGCGCGGATCGGGCACGGGCGCCTCCAGGCGCATGCGCAGGTCGCCGATGAGGATGTCCTGGCGCGCGATCGCATGGCTGCTCCACACGTCCATCACATAGGCCAGCGCGGCCAGGGTCAGCCCCACCCCCAGTGCCCAGCGCGCGCCGTACCTGCGCAGCAGCTTCACGGCGTATAGCCCGGGATCGCCGCCTCGTCGACGACATCGATCTGCCACGGGGCCAGGTTCTGCCTGGCGAACTTCAGGTAGACCTTCTGGCGCACGAAGATGTCGAACAGGTCCGGGTCGATGTGGCCGTTGAGGGCGAATTTGCCCAGGATGTGCAGTGATTCGGACAGCGCCTTGCCCTTTTTGTACGGGCGGTCGCGCGCCGTCAGGGCCTCGAAGATGTCGGCGACGGCCATCACGCGCGCCTGCACGGACATCTGCTCGCGCGTGAGGCCGCGCGGATAGCCCTTGCCGTCCATGCGCTCATGGTGGCCGCCGGCGTATTCCGGGACGTTCTTGAGGTGCTTGGGCCAGGGCAGGGATTCGAGCATGCGGATCGTCACGACGATGTGGTTGTTGATGATCTTGCGTTCGTCGTCGTTGAGTGTACCAAAACGCACGGTCAGGTTGCGCACCTCGTCCGCGTCGAGGAAGTCGCGCTCCACGCCGTCCGGCCCGGTCCAGCGGTACGCGGCGATGCGGCGCGCGCGCTCCTGGTCATCGGGCGACATGCCTTCGCTGCCGATGTTTGCATGACGCAGGAAATCGCGGTCGAGCCGCAGGCGCGCCTGTTCGGCGGCGAGACGGTCGTCGAGCGCGGCGTGGTCGGCACCGGGCTCGCACTTCGCGCGCAGAGCGCGGATCTCGGCGTCGCGCAGCAGCACCTCGAAGCGCGTGTCGATCATGTGGATGCGGTCGAAGATCGTTTCCAGCTTGGTCGCCTTGTCGACGACGTGGACGGGGGTCGTGATCTTGCCGCAGTCGTGCAGCAGGCCGGCCATCCACAGTTCGCGGCGGTCGGCGTCGCTCATGCGGAACGACGCCATTGGCCCCGTGTCCGTCTCGTGCACGGCCTCGGCAAGCATCATCGTCAGCGCCGGCACGAACTGGCAGTGGCGCCCCGTGTACGGCGATTTTTCGTCGATGCCGATGTTGATCAGGTTGACGAGGGATTCCAGCAGCCCCTCCATCTGCACGACGAGCTGCCGGTTCGTCAGCGCCACGGCCGCCTGCGCCGCCAGCGCCTCGATGAAACGCTGGTCCGTGTCGGAGAACGGGCGGATCGCACCCGTCTCGCGGTCCTGCGCGTTGATCAGCTGGAGCACGCCGACCAGTTCGTCCTCGTGGTTCGTCATCGGCACCGTCAGGATCGACTTCGAGCGATAACCGAAGGTCTGGTCGAACGCGCGCATGCCCGAGAAGTTGAACCCGTCGGCCTGGTACACATCGGCGATGTTCACGGACTGGTGGAAGTTGGCCGCGTACGCCGCCACCGAGGCGAGATTCTTGTTGCCGTACTGGTCATACAGGGGGATCGGGACCAGGTCGATCGGATTGCCGCTGGCGCCGCCCTGGTAGATCGCCAGCGTGTCGTTCAGCGAGATGTGGAAGCACAGGCTGCGCTCGTCCGCGCTGGGCCGGTACAGCGTGCCGCCGTCGGCATGCGTCATGTTCTTCGCGACCTTCAGGATACGATCGAGGAACGTGTCGATGTCGTGGCTGTCGCCGAGGGCGACACTGACCTCCGTGAGCAGGTCAAGCCGCTCGACGATATCGGTCTGGCTGAGCTCTTGCATGATCATTTGTTTCTGGGAGACATCCCGCATGTAATGATCGACACATTCATTTCCGCACTGAAATTTCCTGACAGTGTAGCGGCGTTACGCTACGCTGTACATATGCGAATGCGAAATTGCACAATTCAGATAATCGGCTACAAAATAACGCTATGATCTGGCACATGTTGCAACGGTGCCGGCCTGGCCGTGACGACGCACACCAGCAGGCGACGAGGTTGCGCAGCAAGGGAGTCCTATGAAATTGAGATTCTGGGGAGTACGCGGATCGATCCCGTCCCCCGGGCCGCGTACCGTGCGCTACGGCGGCAACACCACTTGTATCGAAGTGCGCGGCGACGACGGCACGCTCGTCGTCCTCGACGCCGGCACCGGCATTTTTGCCCTCGCCCAGAACCTGATGCGGCGGCGTGCGCAGGACGGCGTTCCCGTGTGCGCCAACATCTTCATCACGCACAGCCATTGGGACCACATCCACGGCCTGCCCCTCTTCACGCCGCTGTTCGTGAAGGGCACGCGCGTGTGCCTGCACGGCGCCCGCGACGACGCGACGGGCCAGGGCATCGAGCACGTGATGGGCGTGCAGTTGCAGAACAGCTACTTTCCTGTCAGCGAGACGCACATGGACGCCGCCATCGACTACCGGACGCTGGAGATCGGCGTGCCGCATGCCGTGGGCGACGTGGTGGTGCACAATGTCGTGATGAACCATCCCGTCACCAATCTCGGCTACCGCATCGAATGCAACGGCCGCGCCGTGTTCTTCACGGGCGACCACGAACCCTTCTTCAACCCGCACGCCCCCGGCGCCGCGGAGTACGCGCCGGCGCAGCGCGAGATCGAGCGGCGCGAAAGGGAGATCGAGCACGCGCTGGAAGCCGTCGACGCGCTCGTCGCCGACTGCTCGTACACACTGGAAGAATATCCCGCCAAGCAGGGCTGGGGCCACGGCACGTTCGACGCCGCCATCGCGCTGGCACTGAAGGTGGGCGCGCGCAGCCTGTACTGCACCCACCACGAACCGACCCGCTCCGACGACGAACTGGAAGCCGTGTTCGCCCAGGCGCTGGCGCGCTGGGAGGACCGGCTGGATGGCCTCGCCGTGGCGCTGGCCTACGAAGGCCTGGAGGTGGACTTGTGATGAGCGGCCGGCAATGAGTGACGACGTATTGGACCAGCGCAAGGGCGAGCGCCGTGCGCACAACGACACCGAGCGCCGCCTCGACTTCCAGCGCCGCCTGCAGGCCATCACCACGCGGATCCACGCCACCGCCAATCTCGACCAGATCATGCTCGACCTGGGCCAGGAGTTCTGCGACCTGTTCGACAGCGACCGCTTCACCTTGTACGCCGTGACGCCGGAACAGGATGCCCTCGTTGCCAAGGTCAAGACGGGCCTGACGTCCATCCGCCACCTGCAGCTGCCGATCGGCCCGGGGTCCATTGCCGGCTTCGCCGCGCTGACACGCCAGACCGTCAACATCGCCGACGTCTACGACGAGGCCGAGCTGCGCCGGCTGGCGCCCACGCTGCGCTTCCAGCGCGGCGTCGACCAGCGTACCGGCTACCGTACGCGCGAGATGCTGGTCGCGCCGCTCGTCGACGCGGGCGGTACGCTTCTCGGCGTCGTCCAGTTCATCAACCACCGTGGCGGCGGGCCCTTTCCCCCGTCCTGCCTGGACGGCGTGAAGCAGTTGTGCGAGACGCTGGCCGTCGCTTTCAGCCAGCGCCTGCGCGCGCCGCTACCGCGCGGCCGCTACGACGCCCTGGTGACGCGCGCCGTGCTGACGGCGCAGGAGTTCGAACAGGCCACGCGCCTCGCACGCGAGCGCGATGCCGACATCGAGGACGTCCTGCTGGCCGATTTCCACCTCAAGCCCGGCCAGCTCGGGGAGGCGCTGTCCGAGTATTCCGGCCGGCCCTACGAACCGTTCCGCGCCGACCGCGTGAAGCCCGTCGATCTGCTGCGCAACCTGAAGCCGCAGTACGCGCTGGAACACGGCTGGCTGCCTCTGGAGGATGGTCCCGACGGCCTCGTGCTGATGGCGCTGGACCCGGAACGCGTGTCCGCCAGCCACATCGCGATGCAGATATTCGGGCGCGCGCGCTTCGCGTGGCGCGTGACAACCCGCCACGACCTGCGCCTGACCGTCGCGCAGTTCTTCGGCGCCGCCGTCGGCGACGACACCAGCGTGGGCGAGCTGCTGTCGAACCTGGACGAGGACGGCGATGCGGACGAGGACGCGGACGGCGCGGGCGCATCCGAAGTCTCTGCCGCCGTCGAGAACGAACTGGTCAAGCTGCTCAACCGGATCATCACCGACGCGCACCGCCAGGGCGCATCCGACATCCACATCGAGCCCCAGCCGGGACGCGGCAAGACAGCCATCCGCTTCCGCAAGGACGGCGTGCTGGTACCGTACATCGAGATCCCGGCCAGCTACCGCAACGCCCTCGTCGCGCGCGTGAAGATCATGTGCGACCTCGACATCTCCGAGCGGCGCAAGCCGCAGGACGGCAAGATCCGCTTCCGCAAGTACGGCCCGCTCGACATCGAGCTGCGCGTGGCGACGATTCCGTCGAGCGGTGGCGTCGAGGACATCGTGATGCGTATCCTGCAGGCCGGTGAACCGATCCCGCTCGATGCGCTGGGCATCCTGCCGCACAACCTGGAACGCCTCAAAGCCGCCGTCGCCAAGCCGTACGGCCTGTTCTTCGTGTGCGGACCCACTGGCTCGGGCAAGACCACGACCCTGCACTCGATCCTGGCACACCTGAACACGCCGGAGACGAAGATCTGGACGGCCGAGGACCCGGTCGAGATTACCCAGAGGGGCCTGCGCCAGGTGCAGGTCAACCGCAAGACCGGCCTCGACTTCGCCACCGTCATGCGCGCCTTCCTGCGCGCTGATCCGGATGTGATCATGGTCGGCGAGATGCGCGACCGCGAGACCGTCAGCACGGGCATCGAGGCGTCGCTGACGGGCCACCTCGTGTTCTCCACGCTGCACACGAACAGCGCGCCGGAATCCGACGTGCGCCTGCTCGACATGGGCATGGATCCGTTCAATTTTGCCGACGCCCTGCTGGGCATCCTGGCGCAACGCCTGGCGCGCCGCCTGTGCAACGCCTGCCGCCAGCCCTACCATCCCGACGACGCCGAGGTGGATGCGCTGCTCGACGAATATTGCGAGGAGTTGCGCGGACAGGCAGGCTACAAGGCCGACCCGCAGGCCGCGCGCGCGGCCGTGCTGGCCGGCTGGCGCCGGCGCCACGACGCCGCCGGCGGTCGCTTCACGCTGTACCGCGCGGTGGGCTGCGCCGAGTGTAACAAGGGCTATCGCGGACGCGTCGGCCTGCACGAACTGATGCTGGGCAGCGAGCGCGTGAAACGCCTGCTGACCGAGCACGCGCGCGTGGCCGAACTGCTCGCGGCCGCACTGGAGGACGGGATGCTGACCCTGAAGATGGACGGCATCGAAAAGATCCTGGAGGGTGTCACCGACATCAAGATGGTGCGCGCCGTCTGCATCAAATGACTGGCAACCGCCGACGGCGCGCAACCGCGGCGAGGCGGCGAACATCAGATAAATCATGTAGGGTGGGCACCTCGTGCCGGCCCTACAGTCTTTATCTGAACGGATTACAGCCCTTGGGCTACCTTGGTGTGGTGCGGCGTGCGCTTACAGGATATGCGTCCCGACCCACCACGCGATGGCGGCCATGAAGGCCGACGCCGGAATCGTGAAGACCCAGGCCCAGACGATGTTGCCGGCGACGCCCCAGCGCACGGCCGACGCCTTTTGCGCCGAGCCGACGCCGACGATGGCGCCCGTGATCGTGTGCGTCGTCGACACCGGCACGCCGATGCTGCTGGCGATGAACAGCGTGATGGCGCCGCCCGATTCGGCGCAGAAGCCGCCCACCGGTTTCAGCTTGGTGATCTTCTGGCCCATCGTACGCACGATGCGCCAGCCGCCGAACAGCGTGCCCATCGAGATCGCCGTATAGCACGCGATCACGACCCACAGCGGCGGCGCGGCATCGCCGGCTTTCGAGACGCCGGCCACGATCAGCAGCATCCAGATGATGCCGATGGTCTTTTGCGCGTCGTTGCCGCCGTGGCCCAGACTGTAGGCCGCGGCCGAGAACAGCTGCAGGCGGCGGAACCACGTGTCGACCTTGCGCGGCGGGGTGCGCACGAAGATCCACGACACCGCCAGCATCACGAGCGAGCCGAGGATGAAGCCCAGCAGCGGCGACAGGATGATCCACTGCACGGTCTTGAGCAGGCCGCCGCCGACCAGCGCGCCGGTGCCGCTCTTGGCCACCGCGGCACCCACCAGGCCGCCGATCAGCGCGTGCGAGGACGAGGACGGGATGCCGTAGTACCACGTGATGACGTTCCAGACGATGGCGCCGACGAGCGCGCCGAACACGACGTAGTGGTCGACGATATGCGGATCGACGGTACCCTTGCCCACCGTCGACGCGACGTGCAGGCCGACGGTGAAGATGGCGACGAAGTTGAACATGGCGGACATCGCGACCGCGGTCTGCGGACGCAGCACGCCGGTCGACACCACCGTCGCGATCGCGTTGGCGGCGTCGTGGAAGCCGTTCATGAAGTCGAAGACCAGCGCTAAAAAGACGAGCAGGCCCAGCACGTAAATGCTGATGTGAAGAGAGTTCATGTTGTTCTTGTTATTCTGTGCTTACGCGTTCTCGACGATGATGCCTTCGATGATGTTGGCAACGTCTTCGCAGCGGTCGGTCACGGTCTCGAGGATCTCGTAGATGGCCTTCATCTTGATCAGGTTGCGCACGTCCGGCTCGTCGCGGAACAGCTTGGACATGGCGGCGCGCATCACGTGGTCGGCGTCCGATTCCAGGCGGTCGATCTCTTCGCAGATCGCGACCATCTTCTGGGCATTGTCCATGTTGTGCAGCATGCCGACGGCCTGCTGGACCTTCTGGCAGCACGCGAGGCACAGCTCGGCCAGGCGCTTGGCTTCCGGCGTGACGGCGTGCAGGTCGTACAGCGAAATGGTCTGGGCGGCGTCCTCCATCATGTCGAGGATGTCGTCCATGCGGGTGATCAGCTTGTGGATGTCGTCACGGTCCAGCGGAGTGATGAACGTCTTGTGCAGCAGGTCCACGCACTGGTAGGTGATCTTGTCCGCCTGCTTTTCGATGCTCTCCACGGCGTGGGTGCGGTTTTCCAGGTCGTCGAAGTTGGTCATCAGGCCGACCATCTCTTGTGCACCCTTCACGCACAAGGCAGCGTGCTGGTTGAACAGGTCGAAAAATTTGCCCTCCGTGGGCATCAGGCGTCCAAACATAGGTTCTCCGTTGGGTAGTTCTCTTGGGACTTCTTGAAAATCGCAGCGCCCGTGCCACAAGGTGGACCGGGCGCCGCGATCCTTGACTGCTATCGGCTTAGTCGCCCTGGTAAATACCGAGGCTGCCGCTGTAATTGCCGAACTTGGTGTACATGCCCATCCAGGTCAGTCGAATGGCGCCGATCGGGCCGTTACGCTGTTTGCCGATAATGATCTCGGCGGTACCTTTGTCGGGCGAGTCCGGGTTGTAAACTTCATCACGATACAGGAAGATGATGACGTCCGCATCCTGTTCGATAGCACCCGATTCGCGCAGGTCGGACATCACGGGGCGCTTGTTGGGGCGTTGTTCCAGCGAGCGGTTCAGCTGGGACAACGCGATCACGGGGCACCCCAGCTCCTTCGCCAGGCCCTTCAGGCTACGCGAGATCTCCGAGATCTCGGACGCCCGGTTGTCGCCCGGCTTGGAACCCTGCATCAGCTGCAGGTAGTCGACGATGATCAGGCCCAGCTTGCCGCACTGGCGCGCCAGGCGGCGGGCACGGGCGCGCATCTCGATCGGGTTCAGTGCCGGCGTTTCATCGATGAAGATCTGCGCGTCGTTCATCTTCTGGATCGCATGCGTCAGGCGCGGCCAGTCCTCGTCGAGCAGCTTGCCGGTACGCAGGCGGTGCTGGTCGAGCTGGCCGATGGAACCGAGCATACGCATCGCCAGCTGCACGCCGCCCATCTCCATCGAGAAGATCGCGACGGGCAGGCCGGCGTCGACGGCGACGCTCTCGCCGATGTTGACGGAAAACGCGGTCTTGCCCATGGACGGGCGGCCAGCGACGATGACGAGGTCGCCCGGCTGCAGGCCAGACGTCATCTTGTCGAGGTCGACGAAGCCGGTCGGCACGCCGGTGATTTCGCCCTGGTTCTCGCGGCTGTACAGTTCGTCGACACGCTCGACCACCTGGGTCAGCAGCGGCTGCACGGGCAGCCAGCCCTGGGCACCGCGGGCGCCCTGCTCGGCGATCGCGAAAATGCGCGACTCGGCCTCGTCGAGGATCTGCTTGACCTCGGCGCCCTGCGGATTGAAGGCCTTGCCCGAGACTTCGTCGGCGACCGTGATCAGTTGGCGCAGCACGCCGCGATCGCGGACGATCTCGGCATAACGGCGGATGTTGGCGGCGGATGGCGTGTTCTGCGCCATCGCATTGAGGTACTGCAGGCCGCCCATCTCCTCGGCCTTGCCGAGCTGGACGAGCGCCTCGTACACGGTGATCACGTCGGCAGGTTTGCCAGCATTGATCAGGCGGACCATCTGTTCGAAGATGATCCGGTGGTCGTAGCGGTAAAAGTCTTCCGCATGCATGAAATCGGCAATGCGGTCCCATGCCGCATTGTCGCGCAGCAGGCCGCCGATGACGGACTGTTCTGCTTCGATGGAATGCGGGGGAATGCGGAGCGACTCGATCTGCGGGTCTGCTGGGGTGTTCATGGCCGGCATTATACCCGTTCCCGATCCCGCGCTGAAATCATTGGTGAGTTTCCAAAAACAAAAAAGCCGGGGGATCCCCGGCTTTTCTCATTCTGACAACAGAGCACGTCGAAAAACCTACTGCGCGTTGCACTGGCGTCGCGGACGGCGAGTCCTGCGATGCTCGCTGTACTCTCGTACAGCTGCGCTTCTCGTACGCCATTGCGGCCGCTCGCGACGGTTTTTCGAGGTGCCCGACAGAATGACTTAGGCAGCTTCGCCCACGACGGCGATGGTGATTTCCACCACGACGTCGGTGTGCAGTGCGACCGACACCGGGTGCTCGCCGGTGGTMTTCAGCGGACCGGTCGGCATGCGCACTTGTGCTTTTTCGACGGCGAAACCTTGCTTGGTCAGGGCTTCGGCGATGTCGAAGTTGGTCACGGAACCGAACAGACGGCCGTCCACGCCGGCTTTCTGGGCGATGGTGACGGTCATGCCGTTCAGCTTGTCGCCCTGGCCTTGAGCGGCAGCCAGTTTCTCGGCAGCTGCTTTTTCCAGTTCGGCGCGCTTGACTTCGAATTCGGCCACGGCAGCCTGCGTTGCGCGGCGGGCCATTTTTTGCGGGATCAGGAAGTTACGTGCGTAACCGTCCTTGACCTTGACGACGTCGCCCAGGTTGCCGACGTTGACGACTTTTTCTAGCAGGATAACTTGCATTTTATTCTCCAGTAATCTGACTATGCTTCGATGTCGTAGCCGACGATTAAGCGTTGTGCAGGTCGGTGTACGGCAGCAGAGCCAGGTAACGGGCGCGCTTGATGGCGGTGTCCACTTGACGCTGGTAGTGCGCCTTGGTACCGGTCAGGCGTGCCGGCATGATCTTGCCGTTTTCCTGGACGAAATCCTTCAGGGTGTCGACGTCTTTGTAGTCAACCTGTTCCACGCCTGCGGCGGTGAAGCGGCAGAATTTCTTGCGCTTGAACAGCGGGTTCTGCTGTTTGCGCTTCTCTTTGAGCTTAGCTTTGTTTTTGTCGAACTTTTTACCGAATGCCATTTTGAGGCTCCTGTATCTATCTATAAACGTGTCCGCAACGCTTATGCGGCGGCACTGAAATCAATGATGTGAAACACCAGGCTTTTGCTGTGACGGCTTTTCCTGGCCAAAAATCCCGTGAAGCGGTACATCGCGCCCAACTCGGCATTGGCAAATCGTCCCGAAATCTCGCCCGCGGCAACCGCGGAAATCTCGAATTCGACCTGCCTGTCGACCCTCGCTTCCGTCTGCGTCGATCCGTGTTGCAGGATGCCGCCCACGATGGGGATGCCGGCCGGGGTGTAGCGCAGGGTGTCGCGTTCCGTGATGCTTGCGACCAGGGACAGCTCGTTCACTTAGCAGTATTAACTAAGGCCCGGTGCTCCCGCGAGATTTAGGCTGCAGCGGCCGGAGCGGCGGCCTGCTCGGCGCGGTGGCTCTTGGCTGCGTCTTCGCGCTGGACCGACTTCATCATCGGCGACGGTGCGGTTTCTGCCTTCTTCATCTTCACGGTCAGGTGACGCAGCACGGCATCATTGAATTTGAATGCGGTTTCCAGCTCGACCAGGGTCTCGTTGTCGCACTCGATGTTCAGGCAGATGTAGTGTGCCTTCGGCAGCTTCTGGATCTGGTAAGCCATTTGACGACGGCCCCAATCTTCGACGCGGTGGATGTTGCCGCCGCGCGAGGTGACCGTGGTCTTGTAGCGTTCGATCATCGCCGGGACCTGCTCGCTCTGGTCCGGGTGGACGATAAACACGATTTCATAATGACGCATGAAACACTCCTTAAGGACGTTTAAACAAATGCCCACCTCGGCGTCAAGACGAGTGTGGGAAGGGAAAGCCCAACATTATAACCGCAAAAACGTCAAGTGCGCCATCTTTGTCGTATGCATCCGGCCACGCCAGCCCCTTTCGGCCCATGGTTTGCCGCAGCGCGAAAGGTTGCGGACGTGCGCCGCGTACCGCAGCGCAAAAAAACTCCGAAATCCCCTTGCGCGCGGCGCAATACTGTACAAAAATACAGTCTGATCCCGTACCAACCAAGACGAACATGCTTAAGCTCACCGCACGGCAAGAACAGATCCTCAACCTGATCAAGGAAGCCATCGACAATACCGGCTTCCCGCCGACCCGCGCCGAAATCGCCCAGGAGCTTGGCTTCCGCTCGGCCAACGCGGCCGAGGAACATCTGCAGGCCCTGGCCCGCAAAGGGGCGATCGAAATCTCCCCGGGCACCTCGCGCGGTATCCGCCTCGTCGGCCAGGCCGCCGAATCCAGGGCCCCGGCCGTGCCGGCCTTCGTGCCGCAGATCCCGCCGAACCTGATGTCGCTGCCGCTCGTCGGCCGCGTTGCCGCAGGCTCGCCGATCCTGGCCCAGGAACATGTCGAAGCGACCTATTCCGTCGATCCGGCCATGTTTTCGAGCAAGCCGGACTTCCTGCTGAAGGTCAGGGGCTGGTCGATGCGCGACGCCGGCATCTGCGACGGCGACTTCCTCGCAGTCAAGAAAGTCGACAATGCGAAGAATGGCCAGATCATCGTCGCCCGCATCGGCGACGAAGTGACGGTCAAGCGCTATCGCAAGACCGGTTCCACGATCGAGCTGCTGCCGGAAAACCCGGATTTCTCCGTGATCACCGTCGATCCGAGCACCGACGAGTTCGCGCTGGAAGGGCTGGCGGTCGGGCTGCTGCGGTCCTGGCATTGAGTTTTCCGTGACCGGTCGCCACCCGGTGGCCGGTGCTGCATCCTGGACCAATTCACTCAGCGCGGATAGACGAAACCAGTGCRGATATCGGTGGGCAGCAGGCGCTTACCATCGCGCACCATCAGGCGCTGTGGCGGCTCGTCGCCGGCCAGGGCACGCCAAATGACGGGCAACGCCTCGCCCTTGCGCAGCAGCTCGTCGCTGCGTTCGAATACGTTGGGGCAACCCGTCGCCGCCAGCAGCGCCTGTACGATGGTCACCTTCCACGCGTCGACACCGGCAGCATTGAACTGGCACACCAGGTAACCGGCGGTCCCGCCATAGCTGTGCACCAGGAGCCCCGGCAGGCCGTCTTTTTCGCCATCGATCACCAGGGTCAGGGCTTGTGGATCGGCGCCGCGCACGGCAACGGCCCGCCGCGCGACCGCAGCCTGCACGCGACGCTTGATCATGGCATGGTCGACCGGCTCGTCCTCGCGCAAGGTCCAGACGCGGGCCGCGATCTGCGACCTGGCGTTATACGCGGCGCGTGCCAAAAACTGGCGCGACGACGACTGCACGACCGCCGTGGACCCGGCCTTGCTGCGCTCCTGGGGCCGCCCCTCGACCTTGTCGACGACTGAGAGGTAAATCCAGGGATCGCCGGACAGCAGGCTTTTTTCCTTGCCCTGTTTGATGGTGATGATGAGCATATGCAGACTTCGTTTTCRGGAGCCGAATGATACAGCAAGGCTTTGTCGTCCCAGGTGTCTTCCGAAAATCGTCCGGGCTACCTGGCGGCGGCCACCCGCGATGCGGCTGCGATCGCGCGCTACCTGAACCCCGCGTCTGGCGAGACCCAACGACGGCCGGCCCATGAACGCCACGTGCCCGCGCTAGCTGCTCGCCCGTCCGCCACACTGGCCTCAACAGGAGGCCAACACATCACTTACTGTCGTCCGGATCCCGCGGCGGCGCGTTCTTGACCATCTCGTTGTGTTCCTTGACGTAGGCCTCGGTGCCCGCGCGCCACGCATCGAAATCGGCGATGACCATCTTGCCCGCGACCTTCGTGTCTTCCGCCAGGCGATCGCCCACTTCCTTCAGGTGCGCGGTCGCCTTGTCCGACTCGTCCTTCGTAAGCAGCTTGGAAATGTCTTCCGGGATACGCTTGGTTAGCGGCAAGGACGAATTCAGGTATTTCACCCAGCGGTTGTGGCAAGCCTCCCAATCCTTCATCTTGCCGCTGTACAGGTCGATTTCCTCGTTGACCTTGGACATGCTCGGGAAACGCGGCGCCGGGCAACGGTATTCGTTCGTGCGCAGGTCGGAGCCGTCGTATTTCGCAATCCAGTAATCGAGGTCGGCGCGGCGCGCTTCGCGCTGCCTGATCAGGTCGAGCGACGCGATGGCGACGGCATTACCCTTCGCGGCCGCCTTCTGGAACCACTGCGCGGCTTTGTCCATGTCGACGGCGCCAGCCTCGCCATAGAAATACATCTCGCCCAGGTGCTGCTGGGCCATCACGTTGCCGGCATTCGCCAGCTTCGTGTATTTCTGCAGGGCTTCCGGATACGCTTTCTTGGCGAACAAGGCGTCCGCTTCGGCGAGCTCGGCGGCGGAGTTGGCGGAGGACACGGCTGCGGCGGCCGGCTTCGCGGCGGCACCTTTCGCAGGCAATTTGGCGCCGGGCTCGGCGGCCAGTACGTCACCACCGCACAGCAGTGCGGCGCAAAACAGTACAGTCTTCATGGGGCGTGCAGTCTACGAATAGATGAATGGCAACAGGACGATCATAACCGCAGCGCCGCGCCCGCTCAACCGGGAAGGCGGCCTCCTTCCCGGCTTTACGCGGCTTTAAGGTTACATCAACCCCGCAGGATCAGCCGTTCAGCGCGGCGCCGAAATCGGCCAGCAGGTCGGCCGTGTCCTCGATGCCCACCGACACGCGGATCAGCGACTCGGCGATGCCCATGCTGGCGCGGCGCTCCGGCCCCATCTCGAAGAAGATCGTGTGCGCGACCGGAATGACGAGCGTGCGCGTGTCGCCGAGGTTGCTGGCGGGGATGCCGACCTTCAGGCGGTTCAGGTAATCGAAGCAGTCGATACCGTCCTTCAGCTCGAAGCTGAACAGCGAACCGTAGGCGCGGAACTGCTCGGACGCCAGCGCGTGCTGAGGGTGCGATGCGAGGCCCGGGTAGTACACGGCCGCGACACGCTCATCGGCTTCCAGCATCCGCGCGAGCGCGAGCGCGTTGGCGCAGGTGCGGTCCATGCGCAGCGCGAGCGTCTCGGCACCGACGGCGATGTGATGCGCCGCTTCCGGCGCCAGCGACGCGCCGAAGTCGCGCAACGCTTTCGCGCGCAGTTGGGCCATGCCCTGCGCGGCCGGCGGCTGGCGGCGGAAGTTGTCGGCGATGTTCGGGAACGCGGACCAGTCGAACACACCGGTGTCCGTCAGCGCGCCGCCGAGAACCATGCCGTGGCCGCCGATCGACTTCGTAAGCGCATTGATGACGAGGCCGGCACCGACGGCCTTCGGACGGAACAGGTAGGGCGTCGTCATCGTGTTGTCGACGACGTACAGGATGCCGCGCGCGCGGCACAGTTCGCCGATGCGGGCCAGGTCGGCGATCTGCGTGCGCGGATTGGCGATCGTCTCGACGAACACGATCCGCGTATTCGGGGTCAAGGCGGCCTCGACGTTGGCGACGTCGGTCGCGTCCACGAACGACACCTCGGTCCCCTGCGCGGCCACCGTGTTCCACAGGCTGTTGGTATTCCCGAACAGGAACGACGACGACACGACGTGGTCGCCCGCGCGCAGCAGCGCCTGCGCGAGCGCGCCGATCGCGGCCATGCCGGTGGCGAAGCACAGCGAGGCGACGCCGTCTTCCATCTTCGTGATCTTGTCTTCCAGCGCGGAGACGGTCGGGTTGCCCTGGCGGCCGTAGCGGAAGCCCGGTTCCTTGCCCTGGAAGACTGAGGCCAGCTGGCGCGCGTCCTTGTAGCCGAAGGCGACCGACGTGTGGATCGGTTTATGCAGGGAATTCTGTTCGATCGGTTTCTGGCGATCGTTGTGCAGGATGGTCGTGGTGAAGCCGTAGGAAGGTTTGTCGCTCATGATCGTTTGAATGATGGCCGGAGATACGTAGGGTGGGCACCCCTGTGCCCACGCGTTATGCCGGCGGACCGCATACGTCACGCGTGGGCACGGGGTGCCCACCCAACGGGATACGAATTATTCGGCGGCGACCGGCGGATTCAGATTCAACTGCGTACGCACCATGTCTTCCGACGACTTGCCGGACGACTTGTGACGCACGCTCTCGAGCTGGTCGAGGTAGGCCGGCGTGACGTCGCCCGTCACGTAGACGCCGTCGAAGCACGACGCTTCCACGTTCGTCAGCGCGGGGTTGACGTCCGAGATCGACTTCTTCAACGCGTCCAGGTCCTGGTAGACGAGGCGGTCGGCCGTGATCTCGAGGCACACTTCCTCGACGGTGCGGCCGTGGGCGATCAGCTCGTCGCGCGTCGGCATGTCGATGCCGTACACGTTCGGGTACAGCACCGGCGGCGCGGCGGAGGCGAAGAAGACCTTGCGGGCGCCCGATTCGCGGGCCATCTGCACGATCTCGCGGCTCGTCGTGCCGCGTACGATCGAGTCGTCCACGAGCAGCACGTTCTTGTCCTTGAACTCGGACGGGATCGCGTTCAGTTTCTGGCGCACCGACTTCCTGCGCATCGCCTGGCCCGGCATGATGAACGTGCGGCCGACGTAGCGGTTCTTGATGAAGCCTTCGCGGTATTCCACGCCCAACTTCAGCGCCAGCTGGATGGCGGCCGGACGCGACGAGTCGGGAATCGGCATCACGACGTCGATCTCTTCGACCGGGATCTCCTTGCGGATCTTCTCGGCCAGGTATTCGCCCATGCGCAGGCGGGTGGCGTACACCGAGGCGCCGTCGATCACGGAGTCCGGACGGGCCAGGTAGACGTATTCGAACGCGCACGGATTCAGCGACGGATTCTCGGCGCACTGGCGCGTGTGCAGCTGGCTGTCGGCATCGACCCAGACGGCTTCGCCCGGCGCGATGTCGCGCACGAAGCGGAAGCCCAGGCCTTCCAGCGCGACGGATTCGCTGGCGAGCAGGTATTCGGGGCCGTTCTCGGTCTCGTTGATGCCGAGGCACAGCGGACGGATACCGAACGGATCGCGGAACGCGAGCAGGCCGTGGCCGGCGATCTGGGCGATGACGGCATACGCACCGCGCACGCGGCGGTGGACTTGCGCGACGGCCTTGAACACGGCGTCCGGCGCCAGGGAATAGCCGTCGGCCGCCTGCGCGATTTCGTGGGCCAGCACGTTCAGCAGCACTTCCGAGTCGGAATTCGTGTTGACGTGGCGGCGGTCGTTGCGGAACAGCTCTTCCTTCAGCTGCGCCTGGTTCGTGAGGTTGCCGTTGTGCGCCAGCGTGATGCCGAACGGCGCATTCACGTAGAACGGCTGCGCTTCCTCTTCGCTCGACGAACCGGCGGTCGGATAGCGGCAGTGGCCGATGCCGGAATTGCCTTGCAGCGAGCGCATATTACGCGTGCGGAAGACGTCACGCACGAGGCCGTTGGCCTTGTACATCGAGAACATGCTGCTGTGATTGGTTGCAATCCCCGCCGCATCCTGACCGCGATGCTGCAGCAGCAACAAAGCATCATATAACAGCTGGTTAACGGGGGCTTGCGAGACGACGCCGACGATGCCACACATGGTGTGCTCCTAAAACCGTGAACAAGAATTCAAAACTGAACATGCTGCGCGAAGGCAGCGGGCAAGAAAGGCTTGACCGTGCGCGCGCCCGTTTCCGCCATGGGCGAGAGCAACGCGTCCTTCCAGAAAGCCTGTTGGGGAATGGAAGTCATCCCACACAATATGACGCCGGCAAGCACAATCACAATGCCCCGGCCCAATCCAAACAGGCCGCCGAGGCCGCGATCGGCCAAGGTCAGTCCCGAGGCCTCGATCAATGCGCTGATCGCGAGGGCCAACAGGCCCATCAGCACGCGCACGCCGAGGAACAATGCAATGAAGGCAACGATCAGCCGCAAGGCCTCGCCCGGAATCACGGATGGTAGCATGGGCGCCAGTTTGGCGCCGAAGGCATTCGCCACGATGAAGGCCGCCACCCAACCGGCCAGCGACAGGATTTCCTTGACGAGGCCCCGCATGGTGCTGATGACGACCGACGAGATCAGGATGAACAAAACGACGTAGTCGAAAATCGTCACGGTGCGGTGCCCAGGGTCATCATCGGTACAGGACAGTGTTGCGTCAGACGGGGGTCATGGCGCCGGACATGCCCAGGCGGCCCAGTTTGGCGCGGACTTTCTCGGCTTCTTCCCGGCTCAGCGGACCGACGCGTACGCGGATCAGTTCGCCGGATGGCGTCGTCGTCTTCTGCGTGTACGACGAGATGCCCGCTTCGCGCAGCCTGGCCTGCACCTCGGCCGCCTTTTCCGCGCTCGACATCGCGGCCACCTGCAGCACGAACCGCTGCGAGGAGGACTCGGCCGGCTTGTCTTCCAGGATGGCCATGGCGCGTGCCGCGTCGTCATGCGGCTTCACGGGCTTGTCGTCAAGCTTCGGCTTGACCTTCTCGGCGCGCTCGGCCTTTTCCTTTTCTTTCTCTTTCTCGGCCAGGCGGGTGTCGGCCTTCGTTTCCTTGTGCTCGGGCTTCGGCGTGTCCTTGTGTTCCGGTTTGGTTTCCGCCTTGGGCTCGGGCTTGGGCTCGGGCTTGCGTTCGACCTTCGGCTCCGGCTTCGGCGCGACAGGTTTCGCTTCCGGCTGCACGTCCGCCTTCGCCGTCACGGCTGGCTTGCTCCCGGACTTCGCAGCGGCGGGCGGCGGGGCCTCGACCACTTCCTCGTCCTTGTCGACGCTGTCCGCGGCGGACACGGTCTTGTCGGCAGCCGGCACGGGCAGCGGCGCCGCCTTGTCCTTGGCCGGGATCTGGATCGCGATGTCGCCGGCGAGCGGCTTGGGCTCGGAATCGAGCAGCATCGGCAGGCCCACGGCGGCGGCCAGCGCCAGCGCGATGGCGCCGACGAGGCGGCGCCGGGCGCGCTTCTTTTCGGGGAGCATGGGGTCGTTGCCCGGCCGGCGCGTCGCCCCGCCGCCGGCATTGCTCGCGCGCTTGGCGCGGGCACGCTCGCCGATCGCTGCGTCGTCGTCCTTGCTGTAGAAGCGGCCACTGTCCTCGGTGAGGCGGTCCTGCTTGCTTTTACGGGAGAACAAGCCCATGCGGTGTCACATCAATGAAGAGAGGATTTACGGGCCGCCATCACACCGGCCACGGTGTAGAACGAGCCAAAGACCACTATTCTATCATCCTGTCCGGCCCGGCTTGTTGCATCTGCGAATGCCTCGGCCGGATTGGCGAACGTTTTCACCGAGAATTCGTCGTCTTTTGCACCACTGGGCTTCAACGCTGCCAGCTTCGTCGCCAGCACGGCCGGGTCGGCCGAACGGGGCGAGTCCAGCGCGGCCACGCACCAGTGATCGACATAGGGTGCCATGTGGGCGACGACGGCGTCGATATCCTTGTCCTGCATGATACCGAACACCGCATAGGTGAAGCGGTGGAACCCCATATTGCCCAGGTTCTGGGCCAGTGTCGCGGCCGCGTGCGGGTTGTGCGCGACGTCGAGGATCGTCGTCGGCCGGCCCGGCAGCACCTGGAAGCGCCCCGGCAGTTCGACCATCGCGAGGCCCGCGCGCGTTTCCTGCGCGCCCACCGGCAAGATGTTGCGCAACGCTTCCAGCGCGGCCAGCGCGGCCGATGCGTTCAACAACTGGTTCGCACCGCGCAGTGCCGGATACGCCAGCGAATTGCGGCGCTGCGAGCGGCCACCGTAGGCCCATTGCTGCTTGTCGCCCTGGTAGTTGAAATCGCGGCCCAGCAGCCACAGGTCGGCGCCGATCTTTTCCGCGTGTTCGATCAGGGATTGCGGAGGCAGCGGATCGCTGCAGATCGCCGGCTTGCCCGGGCGGAAGATGCCGGCCTTTTCGAAGCCGATTTCCTCGCGTGTGTCGCCCAGATAATCCTTGTGGTCGATGTCGATGCTCGTGACGATGGACACGTCCGCGTCGACCACGTTCACCGCGTCGAGGCGGCCACCGAGGCCCACTTCCAGGATCGCCACGTCGACGCCGGCCGTCGACAGCAGGCGCATGATGGCGAGCGTCGTGAATTCGAAGTACGTCAGGTCGATGTCGCCGCGGTGGCCTTCGACGTCGTTGAACGCAGCGATCAGCGCAGCGTCGCTGGCCATCTCGCCATTGATGCGGGCGCGCTCGTTGAAGTCGAGGAAGTGCGGCTTGATGTACAGGCCGACCTTGTAGCCGCTCTGCAGCAGCATGGCTTCCAGCATGGCGCAGGTCGACCCCTTGCCGTTGGTGCCCGCGACCATGATCACGGGACAGGAAAAGGCCAGGCCCATGCGTTCCTTGACGGTGCGCACGCGGTCCAGGCCCATGTCGATGTGGGTTTCGGCWTGGCGCGACTCGAGCAGCGCCAGCCAGTCGGGCAWGGTGGTCGGGAGATTAGGCATGGGATGGGGTCCGGAAAGCACACGCGGCCGGCTGCCCGTGAAAGCAGCCGGCCGCGCGGTGACAGCGAATCAGGCGATGACGTCGGCCGGCTGGCTTTGCAGCAGGGCGAGCAGGCGCGCGATTTCCTCACGCATCTTGCGGCGATCGACGATCATGTCGACCGCACCTTTTTGCACCAGGAACTCGGCGCGCTGGAAACCTTCCGGCAGTTTTTCGCGCACGGTGTTCTCGATCACGCGCGGGCCGGCAAAGCCGATCAGCGCTTTCGGCTCGGCCATCACGACGTCGCCCATGAAAGCGAACGAGGCCGAGACGCCGCCCATCGTCGGGTCGGTCAGCACGCTAATGAAAGGCAGTTTCTTTTCCGACAGCTTGGTCAGCATCGCCGTCGTCTTGGCCATCTGCATCAGCGACAGCAGGCCTTCCTGCATGCGCGCACCACCGGTGGCGGTGATGCAGATGAACGGCACCTTTTGCTCCAGCGCGATCTGGGCGCCGCGGGCGAAGCGCTCGCCGACGACGGAACCCATCGAGCCGCCCATGAATTCGAATTCGAAGCAGGCGACGACGACCGGCAGGCTCATGATCGAACCGCCCTGCACGACGAGGGCGTCCGTCTCGCCGGTGGCATCCATCGCGGCCTTCAGGCGATCAGGATATTTTTTGCTGTCTTTGAATTTCAGCGTATCGACCGGCAGGGCATCCTGGCCGATCTCGTAGCGACCGCCCTCGTCGAGCAGCGCGTCGAGGCGCTCGCGGGCGCGGATGCGCATGTGGTGGTCGCATTTCGGGCAGACATGCAGGTTCGACTCCAGGTCGGAACGGTACAGGACCGATTCGCACGACGGGCACTTGACCCACAGGCCTTCGGGCATGGTCTGGCGTTTGGCGGCATCGGAGCGCTGGATCCGGGGGGGCAGCAGCTTTTCCAACCAACTCATGTTCTCTCCTTTGCGGCAATTCTGGAATTGGGCGTAGTGTAGCCGTTCGCATCAGGCTTGTCGAATTCTTGCCGTTAATTACTTGAATTTTAAGCAATAAAAATTCGGGGTCAGAGCATCATCTCACTGCGATTCGGGGTCAGAGCGAATTTCCATCAGTGGCAAAAAGATCACTCCATCCATTGTTCTTACCGCGGCGCGCGTTGTGCTCGCTCTGACAGGACACACATGACTGGTCGCCGATCAATTGCCAAGAAAAGTGCTCTGACCCCGAATTTTCTGACCCCGAATTTTCCGAATTTTAGCGAGCGTCCAGGGCCGCGCGGATGCCGGCGACGAACGCGCGCACGGCGGCCGGCCCCTGCTCTTTCGGCGTGTTCTCCAGTTCCTGGATGATGCGGCTGCCGATCACGACGGCATCGGCCACCGCCGCCACCGACTTCGCCGTCTGCGCGTCGCGGATGCCGAAGCCCACGCCAATCGGCAGGTTGACGTGCTCGCGGATCGCGGCCACGCGCTTGGCCACGTCGGCCGTGTCGATGCCGCCGGCGCCCGTCACGCCCTTCAGCGAGACATAGTAGGAGAAGCCGCTGCCATAGCGCGCCACCTGCTTCACGCGTTCCGTCGTCGACGTGGGCGCGAGCAGGAAGATCAGGTCGAGGTCGTTCGCCTTCATCTCGGCGGCGAACGCTTCGCATTCCTCCGGCGGGTAGTCGACGACGATGGCGCCGTCGGCACCGGCGGCCCTGGCGCGGCGGACGAATTCGCTCTGGCCCATGCGTTCGATCGGGTTCGCGTAACCCATCAGCACGACGGGCGTGTGCTGGTTGGTCTTGCGGAACTCGGCGACCTGGGCGAACACGTCGGTCATGCTGATGCCGAACGTCAGGGCGCGTTCGCAGGCGCGCTGGATGACGGGGCCTTCCGCCATCGGGTCGGAGAACGGGACGCCCAGTTCGAGGACGTCGGCGCCGCCTTCCACGAGGGCGTGCAGCAGCGGGACGGTCAGTTCGGGTGCCGGGTCGCCCGCGGTGATGAAACAAACGAGGCCGGTCTTGCCCTGCTCTTTCAGGGCGGCGAAGGTTGGTGCGATACGGGACATTGTTGTTATTCCTTAATTAAAGTTGAGTCCCGCCCGTTGCGCCACGGTGTGCATGTCCTTGTCGCCACGGCCCGACAGGTTCACCAGGATGATCTGGTCCCTGGGCAGCGTGGGTGCCAGCTTGGCCGCGTAGGCGATCGCGTGCGACGATTCCAGCGCCGGAATGATGCCCTCGATGCGGCAGCAGTCGTGGAACGCGGCCAGCGCCTCGTCGTCCGTGATCGACACGTATTGCGCGCGCTGGCTGTCCTTCAGCCACGCGTGTTCCGGACCGACGCCCGGATAGTCCAGGCCGGCCGACACGGAGTGCGTCTCGATGATCTGGCCATGCTCGTCCTGCAGCAGATAGGTGCGGTTGCCGTGCAGGACGCCGGGGAAGCCGGCCGTCAGCGACGCGGCGTGCTTGCCGGAGTCGAGGCCCTCGCCAGCCGCCTCGACGCCCACCAGCTTCACGCCCGGCTCGTCGATGTACGGATAGAAGATGCCCATCGCGTTCGAGCCGCCGCCGATGCAGGCGACGACGTAGTCCGGCTGGCGGCCCGTCATCTGCGGCATCTGCACGCGGCATTCCTCGCCGATCACGGACTGGAAGTCGCGCACCATCATCGGATACGGGTGCGGACCGGCCACGGTGCCGATGATGTAGAACGTGTTCTCGATGTTCGTGACCCAGTCGCGCATCGCTTCGTTCAGCGCGTCCTTCAGCGTCCTGGAACCGGATTCGACCGGGACGACGGTCGCGCCCAGCAGCTTCATGCGGTAGACGTTCTGCGCCTGGCGCTTGACGTCCTCGCTGCCCATGTAGACCACGCATTCGAGACCGAAGCGCGCGCAGATCGTCGCGGTGGCCACGCCGTGCTGGCCGGCGCCCGTCTCGGCGATGATGCGCGGCTTGCCCATGCGTTTCGCGAGCAGTGCCTGGCCGATCACGTTGTTGATCTTGTGGGCACCCGTGTGGTTCAGGTCTTCGCGCTTGAAATAGATCTGCGCACCGCCGCCCTGCTCGGACCAGCGCTTGGCGTGGTACACGGGCGACGGACGGCCGACGAAGTGCGCCAGCTCGTAGCGGAATTCTTCGAGGAATTCAGGATCCTTGCTGTAGCGCGCGTAGGCGTCGTTCAGCTCGGCCAGCGCGTGGCTCAGCGTCTCGGCGACGAACGAGCCGCCATACGGGCCGAAGTGGCCGGTGGTGTCCGGCAGTTGGTAATCGGGGGTCTTGAACAGCGCCTGCGCGCCCTTAACTTGATTGGCTTTCATGATGTATCCGGCTTTCGGTGATAGCGTCGGCAGCCCGCACCGCGTCGACGAACGCGTCGATCAGGCGGGCATCCTTGATCCCCTTGCTGGCCTCGACACCGCTACTGATGTCGACCGCGAAGGGGCGTACCTGCGCCACCGCGCCAGTCACGTTGTGTACGCTCAAGCCACCACTCAAAACGACCCGAGGCGCGAGCTCTTTTGGAATAAGAGACCAATCGAAAACCTTTCCTGCGCCGCCGTAGGCATCCACGTACGTGTCGAGCAGCAGGCCCGAGAACCAGGGAGATGCGGCGCGGTATTGAGCTCCCGATTCTAGCAAATCGGCGGCGGTCGTGTCAGGTTTTACCCGGAAGGCCCGCACGAACGGACGCTGCACGGCGCCGGCCAGTTGCGCGCACGCCTCGGGCGTTTCGTCGCCGTGGAACTGCAGCAGCGACACGGGACCGGCCGCGACGACGGCGCGGATGTCATCCTCCGTCGCGTTGACGAACAGGGCGACCGCGTTCACGAACGGCGGCAATGCATGTGCCAGTTCGCCGTAGCGCTCGGGGGTGACGTAACGCGGGCTCTTCGGGTAGAACACGAAGCCGAGGGCGTCGGCGCCGGCGTGGACGGCGGCGTGCAGGTCTTGTTCGCGGGTGATGCCGCAGATTTTAATTCGAGTACGAGACATGATAGTTCGGGTAGGGTGGGCACCCCGTGCCCACGCGTATGTTTGCATCATGCCGGCTTCCGCGTGGGCTCAGGGGAGCCCACCCTACGGCAGGTGGTCAATCCAACATTCTACAACCAAGGAAGCGGAGCGGCCGGCTCCTGCGGCAATCCCCATTTCGGATCGTAGTCGATCGAGGCAAGGTACAGCCCATCCGGCATGAACGTGGGCGCCGCCGCGTCGCGCGAGCGTGCGTCCAGCACCTCGGCCATCCAGTGGGGCTCGTTGCGTCCGGTGCCCACGTAGATCAGCGAGCCGACGATGTTGCGCACCATGTGGTGCAGGAAGGCCGATGCCCGCACGGTGAACACGATGATGTCGCCGCTGCGCTCGATCCTGACTTCGTGCATCTGCTTGACGGGCGAATTCGCCTGGCAGCCCGACGCGCGGAAGCTGGAAAAGTCGTGCGTGCCGATCAGGTGCGCGGCCGCCTCGCGCATGCGCTCGACGTCGAGCGGACGGAAGACCCAGCCGGCGCGTCCGGCCAGCAGCGCGGACGGGTTGGCGTGGTTGTACAGCACGTAGTGATAGGTGCGCGAGCGGGCCGAGAAGCGCGCGTGGAAGTCCTGCCCTTCCGCATCCGGCGGGACCACGTGGGCCCAGCGCACGACGATCGATTCGGGCAGGAATGCGTTCGTGCCGCGCACCCACGATTGCGGGGCGCGCTCGAGGTCCGTGTCGAAGTGGACGACCTGCTCGATCGCGTGCACGCCGGCGTCCGTGCGGCCGGCGCACGTGGTCGCGAGCGGCGTGCAGGCGAATTTTTCAAGCGCGATTTCCAGTTGATCTTGAACCGTGTCGCGCGATGGCTGTTTCTGATACCCGTTCCAGGCGGTGCCCACGTACTGGACACCCAAAGCGATGCGTGCCAAAAAGCCTTACCTCACACCAGCGCCGCGCGCATCGAGTTGGCCCGGGCCGCCTGCTCGGGATTGCCGCCGCGGATGACTTCCTCGAGCAGTTCGCGCGCACCTTCCTTGTCGCCGATTTCCTGGTAGGCGATGGCCAGGTCGAGCTTCGTCTCCATTTCCATCTGGGCCGGCGACAGCGGTGCGTCGGCTGCGGCGGGGGCCGCGAACTGCGGCTCGGACAGCGTCTGCACGTCGGGCAGCGGCAGGCTGCCGTCGGCCGGCAGGTCGAGGTCGAAGCCGCCGATATCGAACTGCGGCGTCACCGGTTCCAGCACGATGCGATCCGGCTCGGCGAACGGCGCGTCGGCGGTCGCAGGCGTGGCCGGGATGTCGAACAGGTGCTCGTCCAGCGCGGCCGGCGGAATCGAGGCCGGGCTGGCGGCCGTTGCGGGCGCGCCGAAGTCCATCGCGTCGAGGTCGAACAGCGGGTCTTCCTGCGCGGCCGCCGGTGTCGGTTCCGGCGGCAGGTTTGCCTGCAGCTCGGTCGGCAGGTCGGGCAGGTCGAACTCTCGGGCCAGGTTGGCCATCTCGATGTCGGCCGAGGCTGCCGTCGCGGCGGCAGGGGCCAGCAGATCGTCGTCCGTGTGCGCTTCCATCTGCGGCACCGGGTTCGCGGCCTGGGTGGCGAAGTCCATGTCGAACGAGAAGTCGAGCGGCTCGTGTCCGGCCTGCGCGACCGGTTCGGTCTTGTCGAGCGCGACGGCGGGTTCGATGGCGGGTTCCATGGCGGCAGCGGCGACCGGCGCGGCCGGCTTCTCGAAGCTGCTCATGTCGAACTCGAAGTCGGGCACGTCGTCCGCCGCTTTCGCCGGCTGCGGCGCAGCCATGGGCTCGACCGGCTCGAACGCAAGGCCGCCCAGGTCGAAGTCGAGCACGTGGTCGTCCTCCACCGGCTCCGCCGCGGCCGCCGGGGCATTCGTCACGGGAGCCGGTGCCGGCTGCGCCGTCGCCATGGCGTCGGCGAAGTGCTGGCCGAAGTCCATCGGTTCGCCGTGCGGCACGGTTGCGTCCGACGCACCGAAGGCATCGTCCAGTTCCTTCGACAGCACGGCCTGCTGGGCCGGCTCCACGGCGCCGTGCGCCGGCGCGGCGCTGTGCGCGTACAGCGGATTCAGGGGATCGATCGACAGGCCCAGTGCGGCGGCCTGCGCCCATTCGTCGCCCTGGCCGCGCGTCATGCTGTAGAGTTCCGCGGCCTGCGTCTCGAAAGCGCGCTGGTCCTTGCGCGCGGCATAGATCTCGAGCAGCTTCAGGCGCACCGGATAGCGCTCCGGATGGGTGCGCAGGGCTTCCTTCAGGATTTCCTCGGCCTGGGCATCGCGGCCATAGGCGATGTAGACGTCCGCTTCCGCGACCGGATCGACTTCATTGGTGTCGAGCTGGCTGGCGGACGGCGCGAAGCTGGAATTGAACACGCTGTTGTTCGTGTCGACGCTCTGCCCGCCGGTCTCGGCGAACATCGAATGCGCCGGCTCCGGCGCCGCGCCCAGGATAGCCGGCTCGGCCACCGTCTTGACGACCTTCTTCTGGCGGCGCTGGGCAACGAGCAGCCCGCCCAGCAGCAGCGCGGCCGCGGCACCGCCGACCAGCGGCAGGTTGTTCATGATGAAGTCCATCAGGCCCGGTTCCGGCGGCGCGGCGGGCTTGGCCGGCTTGATCGAAGGGAGCTTCTTCGGTGCCGGTGCCTGCGACGCGTTCGCGGCCGAAGGTGGGGTAACCGCGGGCGTGGCGGGCGGCGCCGCATTCTTCTCGGCTTCGGCGCCGGCCTTGCTCTTGATCGTGACGACCTTCTCGAGGTCGGTCACATTGCGCTCCAACTCGCGTACGCGCTGCTGGGCATCGGCCAGTTCTTTTTCCTTGGCGATGCGGTCCTCGGTGCTCATCGTCGTGCCCTTGCCGGCCGGGGTGTTCGGCGCGGCCTTGGACAGGCGCAGCTGGTCCTGGGATTCGTTGGCGGCCGTCGGGCGCTCCTCGACCTTGGCCGTGATCTTGCCGGCCGCGCTCTGCCCCGGCTCCGGGGTCTTGACGGGCTCGGACGCGCCGACCTGGCCCGCCAGCTTGTTGCGGTAGGCATTGAAGTCGGCCGCGTGGGCGACGACGACGCCATGCGCCTCGGTGTCGTCGGTGGCGCGCACGGCGTCGACGGACGGCACGTTCAGGATGCGGCCCGACTTCAGGCGGTTCATGTTGTTGCCGATGAAGGCATCCGGATTCGCGCGGTACAGCGCGACGAGCATCATGTCGAGCGAGACGTCGACCGGCTTCAGTTGGGCGGCGATGCGGCCCAGGCTGTCGCCCTGCTTCACGCGGTAGCGCGCCGACTCCGAGCCTGGCGCCGGCGCTTCGGCGCGTGC